>NZ_JAKEVK010000430.1:0-505 GCF_022398435.1 Pseudoalteromonas sp. Isolate6
AGTTAGTGGAACATGCTGGAAAGCATGACGAAACAGGGTGATAGTCCCGTACACAAAAACTTATCTAAAGTGAAATCGAGTAGGTCGGAGCACGTGAAACTTTGACTGAATATGGGGGGACCATCCTCCAAGGCTAAATACTCCCAACTGACCGATAGTGAACCAGTACCGTGAGGGAAAGGCGAAAAGAACCCCTGTGAGGGGAGTGAAATAGAACCTGAAACCGTGTACGTACAAGCAGTAGGAGCCTACTTGTTGGGTGACTGCGTACCTTTTGTATAATGGGTCAGCGACTTATATTCTGTAGCGAGGTTAACCATTTAGGGGAGCCGTAGCGAAAGCGAGTCTTAACTGGGCGCTTAAGTTGCAGGGTATAGACCCGAAACCCGGTGATCTAGCCATGGGCAGGTTGAAGGTTGAGTAACATCAACTGGAGGACCGAACCCACTAACGTTGAAAAGTTAGGGGATGACCTGTGGCTAGGAGTGAAAGGCTAATCAAACCG
>NZ_JAKEVK010000431.1:0-503 GCF_022398435.1 Pseudoalteromonas sp. Isolate6
ATGTATATAATATCTAACACGTTAATAAACCCGATAAATATATTTCAGGTAGATTAAGTGATGCTTGTTAAGCCCAGAGTATCTCGACTTAGCTTTTAAGACACTCGTTTCTTACGCTTCGACATAATGCGCTTAGTGCCACTCCACGCCATCCAACAGCCGAATAACACGGCTCCCACGACCAAAGAGTAAATAGCAAAAGAAGCGACTTTAATAATAAAAATGACGAGCAAGGTGATGAACAGAACAACAAACAACAGAAGCTTTGGTGATTTAGCTAATTGCTTGGCAATAAAAGAAGGTAAAAACGCACTTAATATGCGCTCCAATCTTTGAGCATTCATAACACTAGTATCCTTGTGTTTAAGTGAGATTATTTTTAAACGGACGATAGGTTATCAGCTTTATTTCTACCTGCCAAATTAATTATTGGTTAATTATCAAACTGAACAATTCCAACCTGCGAACTAGTTACTAAGTGTAATCTACGGCAGAAATAAAAA
>NZ_JAKEVK010000432.1:0-502 GCF_022398435.1 Pseudoalteromonas sp. Isolate6
TAAAGAAATTCAAAATTAAGTGTTGACAAAAAATTGGGAATGCTTAGAATGCACATCCCTCGAAACAACGAAATGTTTCGAAACGTTCTTTAAAAATATGAAGCAATCATCTGTGTGGGCACTCGTACAGATTGAGTTCTAACAGCAGATTCTAGTTCGCTAGATGACGCAAACAAATTTAGAGTCTCAATTGAACTGAGTGACCAACAGAATAAACATAGTTTATTCAGCACAGTCAATTCGATACCGAAAGGTATCAAAATCAGAATTCAATGAGCATGAAACTTAGGTTTCAAAAAAACTTTTAATTGAAGAGTTTGATCATGGCTCAGATTGAACGCTGGCGGCAGGCCTAACACATGCAAGTCGAGCGGTAACATTTCTAGCTTGCTAGAAGATGACGAGCGGCGGACGGGTGAGTAATRCTTGGGAACATGCCTTGAGGTGGGGGACAACCATTGGAAACGATGGCTAATACCGCATAATGTCTACGGACCAAAGG
>NZ_JAKEVK010000433.1:0-501 GCF_022398435.1 Pseudoalteromonas sp. Isolate6
AGATTAATTGGTATAAATAAATTGACGGAGTAAAGAGCAATAAAGTAGAAAACATTCTTTGATTCTCAGAACAACACCGGTTGCGAGAATTAACCAAAGCAAGCAAGTGGAAGACAACGCGTAATTTAAATTTGAGGGGTGGGAAGGTCATTGCTCTAAAAAAGGATCCTCAGCGCAGTGGGCAATAGCTTCCTAAATTAGAGCAAATAATTACTAATCTCACAAAGCAAAAGTTACTGCTTGCCAGCAGTATTCCGCTGTCGATTGAGCATATCTTTTGCCGCATGTCGATCATACTCAATCTGATCTTTTGTACGACATCTTCGTTTTGTAAATTTACTACCAGTGATAATATCTTGCTTGCAATATAGATCTTCTTGATTCTTAGCTATCGCGCTCTCATTATCATTTTTTGCCGGCTCGGTCGTTGAGTTACAACCCGACAGAAGCACCAATAGGACGACACAAATTCCTGCGATTTTCATAGTAAATCCTTTATAT
>NZ_JAKEVK010000044.1:0-29013 GCF_022398435.1 Pseudoalteromonas sp. Isolate6
AAATAATAGGTTTGGGAAACGCGCATGCGCATTTTTCCAGATGGTATATTTAGCAGAATGCTGATAAGTTCTTTGCATACTGATAGTTAACTGTGCGCGTTTTCACTGGCCCAACGAGGTAAACGCGCATGCGCACGAATAAAATGTTAGGTACTTCTTGAGCATGGACGAAAAATTTAGCCTCGAACAAATGAAAAAATCTTCATTTGAAAGTATGCAATCTTTGCTTCGAGATTTGAGAACAGAATTAGAGGCGAGAATCGAATTAGCGTTAACAAAAATCACGCATCCAAGTTTTGTTAAAAATTCTGGAGCAATAAATTCTGTTTACCTAAATGATAAATTACGCCGAGAGGCCTATTTGAATGAATGTGAAAGTATCGTTTCTGATTTAATTTCACTTGGCCATAAACTCTCACCTATAGATTTAGACTCAGACATCAACTTTGAAAACACTAGCGCCTCTTGGGCAGTTCTAAGTAATCAAGGTGAGGTTTGTGGCTTAGATCTTGAGTTCCTTCCAAAAGAGGTCAATGTACTCTGGGTAGTATCACCAAGTACCTAACAAGCGCTTCAAAAAGTGGACAAATAATGCTTGGCTTTGTTCGCTTCGCTCAATATTTTAGCCAAGCATTATTTGCCCATTAAGCGGGCGTTATATTTTACGGAGAGTCTGAGTCAATAAAATGTTTGGAGCAGTAATTAAATACCTATATAGCCAAACTAGACAAGAGTTACATTCCGCTTTAACTGTTCTTGTTTTTGCAGCAGCTTACGGAATTGGATTCTTATTCCTATGGCTAATATTCCCACTTTTTGGTTGGCAATTTAATGTTAACTTTGAACTAAGCGGTTATTTTATAGGTTGTATTGGTTCTGGAGAGTTGGCTCGTGGAATTGCTAAGTTAACATTGCCTATTAAACACTCAAAAGGTTCGCATGTAACGAATGCTATTGCAGGAGCTACTACAGTTGGCTTATTTTGGCTTTGTGTAACTTTGAAGTGGAATAATGAATTATGGACAGTACCAATTGCGTTCATTGTCGGTGGCTTTTTTTATATTTCTTTAGAGTTTGCGCAGCGGTTTGATAATTGGTGTAATAGTAAAATATAACAAACCTATAATGGTAAGGACGCAAAAAGCATGGCTGCGCTCGTACCTCGCTAATTATAGCCATGCATTTTGCGCCCCATATCGGGGCGTTATAGGGCATTCAGATCCAGCTACCTAATTTTTAGAATTTATGTCCACACAGAGGGATTATGGGAAGTCAAAACCAAATAAAATCTAAGTTGCTTGAAATGGAAGGCGGAAAATTTCAAAGACTCTGTGATGATTGGCTGTATCGAAAGGGGTATGAAAATATAAACCCAATCGGAATGATGGATATTACCGATAGAGTGGTTAAAGGAACACCCGACTGTTTGGTGATGCAGGCAAATGGAAAATATATTTTTTCAGAGTATACAATTCAGCAGAATCGACTAGCGAACAAATTAAGGGACGACATTGAAAAGTGCTTTGACGAAAATAAAACGAGCATTCCAGTAGATAAAATCAGTGAAATAATCATATGCTATCTGGGTAAACTATCAACGGAAGAAATCAACCAACTCAGAACTCTTTGCTACGATAGAGGGGTGATGCTAACGCTTAATGGACTTGACTCAATTTCATTAAGTATTAAAAATTCCTATCCCGTCTTGTCGGAAACTTATTTAGATTTACCTTTAGATACCGGTCAATTATTGAACGTTGACGATTTTATCGAGAGGTACGGTAGGAGTAACTTTACAACGTCTATAGACAATGAATTGCTGTTCTGTGACGAGTTGTTGAGCAATGCGGTTCGAACACTTGAGTCCTCAAATTTCTTGCTTGTATCAGGTGCAGCTGGATTAGGAAAAACATTATTTTCAGTCACTTTGGCAAAACTGCGCGGAAAAACAAGTGACACCCATCACAATTAGTATCCAAACTAAGCTAGTGAAGTAAAAAAGCATGTAAAACCCCACTTACTGGGTACAAAAGCGTTTTTCGGAGTAGTATAATTGAAGACACCCACCGTTATTTGTATCTGAGCTGGCAAAGTGAGATTAAAACGTGCGGAAACACTTAAAGAATATGGACAAAAAGCGTTCTTAGATAGGGTGACCTTTGGCGGGTATGCGTATCGCTACATCAAAACTGAGTTATTGCGCACGACAAAGCGCTGTAAATACAACAGTTATAGATTTCCGAGTTGATAGCGCTCGTTTTATTAAGCCAACAAACTCTCGCAATTTGTTAGATTTATCCGTCGTCTTTTTTGCAATGTTTCACAGTGCGAAACAAGTGACACCCATCACAATTAGCATCCAAACTAAGGTAGTGAAGTAAAAAAGTATGTAAACACCTCACTTACTGGGTACAAAAACGTTTTTAGATAGACCAATTTTTAGCGCCTAGGCATATCTCTACACTAAAACTGAGTTATCGCGCACAACAACGCGCTGCAAATACAGCAGTAAGAAATTCTAGAATTGAGAATGTGAGTTTTATTAAGCCAGCAAGCGCTCGCAGTTTGTTAGGTTTGTCCGTCGTCGTTTTTGCAATGTTTCACAGTAAGCGGTTATTTTTCGCTCTCGACCAACAGCACCGTGGAATACCCGAGAAAATTGCGTAGTAAGTTTTATCCAGTTCTCAGGCTCTATATTTAATCGAGTGAGTATGGGTTGAGACTCAAAGATATAACCGCGTTTATCGGCGCGCATGCACTGGCTAGTGAGTTCAACTAATTCGATATAGGGTTTGAGTTCAAAAGGCAGGCCTTTTGGCATATGTTTTCGTGGGCTGCCAGCAAAGCGTAATAGACTTTTTGGTTGTTTGCCCAGCTTTGCGTGGTCAATGCGCTTTTTGATGCTGGTGTAGTCTGAGGTTTCAGGCGTTGCGGTAATTTTGGCTCTAATGGGGTTTAGGTCTACGTAAGCGAGACAAGCAGCCAATGCAGCCTCGTCTAGTAGTGCTTGGGATTTGAATCGTCCTTCCCAAAACCGGCCTGTACAATTATCTTCTTTATTTGCTCGGCGGGCGATGTCTTCGTTGAGTACCCGCATAAACCAGCTAATATCTGCGAGCCTTTCTTTGTACTTATCAACTAGCTCATCGAATATCAACTGCTCCGACTCATTGAGTGGCTCACCTTCAATAAATTTTTGGCTTACCCAATTACCTTTAAACAGCTTGTGCCACCGTATCACAACTGCTTTATCCGACAGGCGCCTAGCCTTTTTATCATCAACATATAAAACAATGTGAGCGTGATTACTCATAACGGCATAAGCACAAATATCAATACAAAACACGGAGCCCAACATCAAGAGCTTTTCCTCAACCCAATCCCGGCGGTGTTCGTATGATTTGCCTGTAAGTTTATCTTCACCGCACAGAAAGGCGCGCCTTACGCAGCGGGAGATACAGTGGTAGTATTTGGTGTCGGTTAAACTGATTTGCTTTTTACGGGCAGTTGCCATAATTTGGTTTCCTCAATCCTTTGAATGTAGATTCAAAGTTTAGGCGGTATCTTAGGAAGGTGCAAATTAGTGGTGGGTGTCAGTGATTTGAGTGATTTCACCTTCAATAAATTTTTGGCTTACCCAATTACCTTTAAACAGCTTGTGCCATCGTATCACAACTGCTTTATCCGACAGGCGCTTAGCCTTTTTATCATCAACATATAAAACAATATGAGTGTGATTACTCATCACCGCATAAGCACAGACATCAATACAAAACACAGACCTCAACATCAATAGCTTTTCTTCAACCCAATCACGGCGGTGTTCATATGATTTACCAGTAAATTTATCTTCACCGCACAGAAACGCGCGCCTTACGCAACGGGAGATACAGTGATAGTATTTGGTGTCGGTTAAACTGATTTGTCTTTTACGGGCAGTAGCCATAGTTTAGTTTCCTCAATCCTTTGAGTGCAGAGTTAAAGCTTAGGCGGTATCTTAGGAAGGTGCAAATTAATAGTGGGTGTCAGTGATTTGTTGTGATAGTGGGTGTCAGTGATTTGTTTCAGGTGTCAGTGATTTGTTTCAGCGATTTGTTACTTTGTGAGGTCAAGTGTGAATAAGAAAGAGTGTAGGGAAAGCGGTATTTTATATGCCGTCTTCATTACCGTGTTGTTGTATTTCTTCTTTAAAATTACTTTAATTTTCTCAATGGTGTCAGATAGAGACTTCACTTGCCTAAGCTCTATTTGGAGTAACTCTGATACTGTAATAACACCTTTCTCTGCATTTTTTATTCTGGCGATATTTAGCTGTATTTGGTTTTTTTATTGTGGCATAAAGTACAAACAAAAAGCAGGAAAATCTGTATATTTACTATTAGTCGTCGGAACTATGTTCTATTACTTTTGGTTCAAAGGGTTTTACGGTTTATGGCACCTAATGAGCTACGAGCAAAAAGAAATTACATTACAAGAGTTTTTTGAAAAAACAGGTGGTACAGAAAGGTTAAAGTTGTATGGTAATGGGACTAGTCAAAATGTATTGTGTAAATTGTGATACAACAAAAAAGCAAATTAAAAGTACGGACAAAAAACAGTTGGCTTTGTTCGTATCTCACAAATTTTAGCCAATTATTTTAGCCGTTTATTTGCGGCGTTATATCTCATTGTTGAAAGGGGCTAAGCATGAAGTTTTGGATTTTGGCTGTAGTTGTTTTTGTTGCAACGAGATGTGCATGAATACCGACGTTCCAATCTAAGTACAACTTGACAGAGTATCAACCAAATAGAGTTATAGGCTTGGAAAGTGACAATATCTATCAAGTGAGAAAAGGTATGGTTACTTGGTTTTTTGGAGTTAAAAAAGGTAGCTATATCGCAAAATATCAAGACGAATCAGGTTATTATTTTGAAGGTTCAAACTATTCAGCCTGTATGGGAACGCAAGGTAAAACGGGAGAGTGTACCTCACGCTTGATGGGCGGAATATGGCAATCAAAAACCGACCCAACTGATTTTCGCATGTATTCCATCGATGGTTCGTCAGAGGAAGAGAGCTCTAGTGTTCAAGGATATGCTCTTACTTTAGGCAAGTATGTGATTGAAACTAAATCAGAAGAATTTTCAAAGAAAGTCGGTGGAAGTTTTTAAATTGAGATATAACAATCAAATTATGTCGCCCGTCAGGGTGGGCTGGGACGCAAATACACGGGCGGCTTCGCCATTCTCGCATCCACATCCCATATTTGGGCGTTAGATTTTCATTTAAATTAGGAGAAGTTGTGAGAAACACATATTCGTTTTTAGTTATTCTGTTGTCTATTTTCTCTTCGTTTACATTTGCTGACGAGTTTTATAGTGGCTGGGAGGGTAAATGTTTCGAGGATAAGTACGTGATTCAGCTTTACTTTGGGTGGAATGAAGAAGGATATGCGCAATATAAAAAGAAAATAAAATCGACTATAAAAGAATGTAAGCTGGGTGAAAAGGTGTACAAAATTTTACATAAACCAGCCGGTTATAGTGCGACTGGACGCTGCGGAGCTCATGATCCTGTGTTCTTACTTATAGAAGAGGACAATAAATTAATATTTGAAG
Source organism: Pseudoalteromonas sp. Isolate6 (assembly GCF_022398435.1). Classification (NCBI taxonomy): domain Bacteria; kingdom Pseudomonadati; phylum Pseudomonadota; class Gammaproteobacteria; order Alteromonadales; family Pseudoalteromonadaceae; genus Pseudoalteromonas; species Pseudoalteromonas sp. Isolate6. The sequence goes on from NZ_JAKEVK010000044.1 coordinate 5,599, forward strand.
ATTTTGCTTGGGATTGCGATTGGTCTGCAGATAGTTATCTATCAAAAGTTGAAATTATAAAGGGCGTTAATAAGCCAATAGTAACTAGAGTAAAAGGTGATCCACGTTAATCTAACARGGCCAATCATTATAGCGCTCTACGCTAGAGGAAAATAAATAGAGGAAAATAAATAGAGGAAAATAAAGACACCCACGACTATTAATGAATTAAGTTGTACCCCATACAAACTAATTAAACAGTGGACGCAAAGCAGCAGGCTTGCGCTTATTCTTTGCTTAGTTTAGTCTGCTATTTCCCGCTGTTTATTAAGGCGTTATGCATGAACGGAGTGTCAGTAAATATGAAATGGATTATCTTCAGTTCGATCTTGATGATCGTTTCAGGTTGTGCTATTAATCAACCGAGAAGTATTGATCAAGAGCCTAGTATTAGCGAAGTGGTGACCATACAAAAGGAATTTCCACCACAAATTTGGTCTGACCATAAATTACTGGATATAAGTGAATCTAAATGCGCGAATAAAAGTATGGAAATATTGTCATCACTTGGATTCGTCGGGGTTGTCAAAAGCTCCCACGGGGAGTTTGTGTATGGGAATTATTCAAATAATAGAGCCGCTATAAAATGTACTCGGATAGAAGGTAAGACCTTTGTTTACGCAGTGGTTGCAGGCCCCAAGGTTGAGGTCGTTCAAAAGCTAAGAAATGAGATAATGTGGCAACTCTAAAAATGCATAACAAGCTGGTTAACGGCAACTAACTATGCGGCACAAGCGGCCTCATTACCAAAGTGCTAGCCCTTAGAATTTTTTATGCAAAATTTGTCTTGCACAGCCGGCGACCTAAAGCGTTTTTGTCCTAATACGAGTTGGTTGAGTGCCCGTTATCGCAATTGGGTTTAAGATATGAAGTTGCTGTTGAACGGCCAAGTTTGGCCCTTATGCGATAGTCTGATTTGATTAAGCCGTAGCAATCAAACTTGATAGGTATAATTAAGACTTATCCAAATTAATGCTTTTAACAGCCAGTTGTCCGCAAAACGCTCTGGCTAGATAAGGAAATAATTTACTGTGATTTTATAAGCAATGAGTTAGCCCAGCCCCTATCCATTAAATGCGCCAAATAAAATAAAAGCCAGCAATTTTCTGGCTTTTTTGATGTTTTTACATTTACATGGCGTCGTACTCGTCCTGCCAGAAGAATTTTTCTTCCCCAAATGCAGGTTTTAAGTCATCCAGCCAGTGGGCATTTTCGTCGAATTTGGCAAAGAACGGACGCTGCACCCAGTCTGGATTTCGTGCTTGAATAAAGCGCAGCACAAACACCTTTTCACCTGCGACTTCTGTCACGCCAGACACTTCAACTTTTCCAGGACCCGCACTCATTGAAGGGCCTCGAACTGTGCGGCTCACACCAGAGACTTGCTTGTAAGCTTCACGGAATGTTTCCCACGTTTTGTGTAACGGGATTTCAAAGTAACGCTTAGCGCCGGTATCACGCTCGATAAACATGTAGTAGGGGATCATGCCAAGCTGCGTTTGCTCTTTCCACATATTAGCCCACATATCAGCGTCTACATTTATATTATTTAGAAGTGGTGCTTGTGTTCTGATCTGGGCACCAGTTTTGCGGATAAGTTTAATCGCTTCACGTGTGACTTCAGTACGCAGTTCTTGTTTGTGGTTAACGTGTGCCATGATTGACACATGCTTTCCGGCATCAACCAGCTCTTTTAGTAAGGCTAACAACTCTTGTGCGTCCGGATCGGTGACGTATCTAAATGGCCAAAAAGTGAGAGATTTAGTGCCGATCCTGATGGTGCGAATATGGTCAAACCTTGGCTCTTTTAGTGCCTCAAGGTATTTACGCAATTTAACGGTGCGCATTACCATAGGATCGCCACCAGTCATCAATAGATCGGTCACTTCAGTGTGTTCGGCCAAGTAGTTGTGGAGCAGCTCGGCGTCGTTATTGTTAAATCGGGTAGCCTTGCCAACAAACTGCGCCCAGCGGAAGCAGAAAGTGCAATATGAGTGGCAGTATTGTCCTTGAGACGGGAAAAACAACACTGTTTCTTTATATTTGTGTTGGATCCCGTCTACGCGTTCACCTTCATACTCAGGAACATTTTTTTCCATTTGACCCGCAGGGTGCGGGTTTAACTTTTGACGAATTTTGGTTGCGAGGTTAAACACTTCTTCTGGGGTATGTTCGCGACTTAACAAGTCGGCCATTTGCTCGTAAGACTCATCGTCTAGCATGCCACGTTGTGGGAAAGTTAACTGAAAAACGGGGTCGTTAGGCACTTTATCCCAATCGATGAGCTCTTCAATCACAAAGTTATTAACGCGAAAAGGGAATACATTGGCGACGACTTTCATTTGAAAGCGAAGGTGTTCAGGTAGTTTATCCAATTGCTCAATCTTATCGATTTGACGGTGTTGGTAAACAGTAAAACGAGGGGGCTGATAAGCTTCAGCTGGCTGCAATTTGACGGTTTGCTGCATAGATAATATGTCTCTTTTCTCACTTGCTAATAATAAAAACGACCATGGTAACATGCCATTGATGTTATTTCAGGTACAAAGCGAGGAAAGTTCGAAATAACGCAATTTTGTTGAATATGCGCCATTGTTTTAGGTTGCATTGTCGAAATTAGGTCATAAAATAGACCTAATTCCAAATTTAAAGTGTTTTAGAAGTGTTCGCCTTCAATGGCAGCGTAAATCGCGTCAATAAGTGATTCAATGTCTTCATTTGAGGTGATATACGGCGGCATAATATAAATTAGCTTGCCAAAAGGTCTTATCCATACACCTTGTTGAATGAAGAATTTTTGGATTTTTGCAACATCAACAACCCTTTCTACCTCCACCACGCCAATCGCACCAAGGACTCTAACATCTGTGACTGCGCTTAGATTAAGACAGCGCTTGAGTGCATTAAGCGCGCTCGTGACTCGTTCAATATTGGCCAGTGTATCTTGGCGTTTTAAGATTGTGAGACTAGCTACAGCGGCGGCACATGCCAGCGGATTTCCCATAAAAGTTGGTCCGTGCATCAGCACTTTCGCTTCGCCTTGGCTAATACCCAAAGCCACTTCTTCTGTTGTCAAAGTGGCCGCGAGCGTCATGTTTCCGCCAGTAAGCGCTTTGCCTACACACATAATATCCGGTGAGATCGCTGCGTGTTCACAGGCAAACATTTTACCTGTACGGCCAAACCCAGTCGCAATTTCATCTAAAATTAGTAGCACCTCATACTTATCGCATAGCGCTCGAAGCGCCTTGAGATATTTTGGGTGGTAGAAGTTCATGCCGCCCGCATTTTGCACTATTGGTTCAATGATAAATGCCGCGACCTTTTCATGATTAGCAGCAAATGCGGTTTCTAACGTGCTAAGTTCATCTTGACTTTGGCTGCCGTAAAACTCACTTTTAGGAGCATCGACAAACACCTGCTCGGGTAAAAAACCTTGGTACATGGCATGCATCGAATTCACAGGATCGCAAACGCTCATCGCCGCAAATGTATCTCCGTGATAGCCTTTTTTGGCTGCCATTATTTGGGTCTTGTTCTTTTTGCCTTTACTCAACCAATATTGGATCGCCATTTTTATTGCAACTTCAACACTAACTGAGCCACCGTCGGCTAGGAATACTCGATTAAGTGGAGCAGGGGTCAGCTCTACGAGTAGTTTGCATAATTCCACGGCAGGCTGATGAGTTAGCCCCCCAAACATAACATGGCTCATCGTGTCTGCTTGATTTTTTATCGCCGTGATTATTTCTGGATGACCATAACCATGCACAGCACTCCACCAGGATGCCATACCGTCAATGAGAGTTTCGCCGGTTTCAAGCTCAATTTTGTTCTCGAATGTTCTTGCGGCCGGATAGACGGGCAGAGGGTCAATCATCGATGTATAGGGGTGCCATATATGCTTGCGATCAAATTCAATATCGATTGTTTTTTTATTATTCATTTGTAAACCTTGTGGGCACGTGTAACGTTGACAATACTAAGCTAAGAAGTAGACTAAGCCAATCACCGTCAGTTTGACTGCGCTAAATTTAATCACTAGAAAATACTCGTGTTGTAAATTTAGGCAAGAATAAAAAGAGAATGAAAATATGGAATTAGGCGCGCTAAGACACGATTGGACACATGAAGAAGTAAAAACACTGTTCACCATGCCTTTTAACGACTTACTTTTTTATGCAGCAAGTATTCACCGCAAAAACTTCAATCCCAATGAAGTTCAAATCTCCACTTTGCTGTCTATCAAAACGGGTGCCTGTCCTGAAGATTGCAAATACTGCCCACAGTCAGGTCATTACAAAACGGATCTTGAACGTGAGCGTTTGATGGAAGTGGAAAAGGTTGTAACGCAAGCTAAGTTGGCGAAAGAAAAGGGCGCGACACGTTTTTGTATGGGCGCCGCTTGGTCTGATCCAAAAGACAGAGATATGCCTTATATCGCCAAAATGGTGAAAGAAGTTAAAGAGCTAGGCCTCGAAACCTGTATGACTTTGGGTAAATTGGATAATCAAAAAGCGCACACGCTAAGAGAAGCGGGCCTCGATTATTACAACCATAATTTAGACACCTCACCTGAATACTACGAGCAAATTATCACGACAAGGACTTATCAAGACAGACTTGATACCCTTGATCACGTCAGAGATGCAGGAATGAAAGTGTGCTCTGGTGGTATTGTAGGAATGGGAGAGCAAGCATCTGATCGTTATGGCTTGCTGATCCAATTAGCAAACCTGCCAAAACAACCAGAAAGTGTACCGATTAATATGCTTGTTAAAGTTAAAGGTACGCCGCTTGAAAATGTTGATGACCTCGATCACTTTGAATTTATCCGTACTATCGCGGTTGCGCGTATCATGATGCCACACAGTTACGTGCGTTTATCAGCAGGTAGAACGGCGATGAATGAACAGATGCAGTCTATGTGTTTCTTCGCTGGTGCTAACTCAATTTTCTATGGTGATAAGCTATTAACCACGGAAAACCCAGAAGCAGACGCCGATATGAATCTCATCAGAAAACTTGGGATGAACCCTGAAAAACGTGAAGATTATTCGGATGAAGCCTATGAGGCATCGTTAAGCTCTGCAATTGCAGATAAAGCGACATCAGAGCTATTTTACGAAGCCAACTAATCAATGTCGTTTGAGTATATTCAATCTGCCTTAGCAGCCCGTCACGCTGAAGGGTTGCTAAGAAAGCGCATTGTGGTTGAAAAGGCGTCTGCAAGTAGAATAAAAGTTGCCGATCAGCAATATATTAACTTTGCTAGTAATGATTACCTAGGGCTTGCAGACTCGTTGGAGTTTAACACGCTCGCATGCACTGAAGCCGGAAGCCGAAGTTCAGCGCTTGTTACGGGTTATCTTGATATTCATCGCCAGCTAGAAGATAAGCTTTGTAGCGTTTTGGGTTATGATGCAGCGCTGTTATTTCCAAGCGGTTTTGCTGCTAATACCAGTGTGTTAAAGGCATTGTTCACGCCCCAAGAAAAGCAATTAAGCGCTGCGGTGTTCCAAGATAAGCTCAACCACGCCAGCCTGTTAGACGGTGGTTTAGCAGGCAGTGCTAAGTTTGTTCGCTTTAATCATAATGATTTGACGCACTTAAGGTCTCGATTAGAAAAAACCAAAGCCGACAGTAAACTCATCGTGACTGAAGGGGTGTTTTCTATGGATGGAGACCAAGCGCCAGTATCTGAAATCAGTGTGCTGGCTAAGTCTCATTCTGCGTGGTTGATGGTCGACGATGCTCATGCGTTTGGTGTTGTTGGAGCACAAGGCCTTGGCACAATTGAAAGCGGCATTAAACCTGAAATTTTGGTGATCACCTTTGGCAAAGCGATGGGCTGCCAAGGAGCTGCGGTATTAGCGAGTCATGATGTGATAAATTACATGACGCAATTTAATCGTGAGTTTATCTATACAACGGCGTTGTCGCCTATTATGGCAAGCGTTGCATTATGCCAATTGAATAAGTTGCTTGCTGCATCTGAAGCGAGACACAAATTACAAGTAAACATCGACTATTTTAAGTCGTTAGTTGCACAAACTAACTTGTCTCCCATTCCTAGTGATACGGCCATACAGCCTCTGGTGTATGGTAGCAGCGAAAATGTATTAGCGGCGCAACATAAGCTAAAGGAAAAGGGGCTTTGGGTTGGCGCTATTAGGCCACCAACTGTGCCGCAAAATACCGCACGATTGCGAATAACAATAACGTCACAGCACAGTCACGAAGATATAGACAAATTGGTTTCGGCCTTAGTGGAGGGAGCATGAGCAAAGCACAAAAGACGCAAACAGCGAAGTGCTTTTCAAAAGCCGCGCAATCATACTCTCAACACGCTAACGTGCAAAAACAGGCCGCAGATATACTTTTTTCACGTTTAACACAGCAAAATAGCGAGCTTGGTGCTGTGCGTATGTTTCCTCGGTTGCTCGATTTAGGATGCGGGCCACATGAAAACTTTCATAGATTAAACGCTTTCACGAATCATTATGTTGGAGCGGATCTTAGCTTGGCTATGTTAGCAAGCGCTGAAAATACGACAAATAGTGTTTGCTGTGATATGGATAAACTCGCTATTCAGTCAAATTGTATCGACTTAGTCTTTAGTAATTTTGCAATTCAGTGGTCTAATTCCCCGCAAGCGTTGTTTGCGCAATTGTGTGAAGTGCTAAAAAAAGAAGGGCGAGTGTTGCTAAGCTCCGTGCTAGACGGCTCTTTAAACGAAATTGATAGCGCATGGCGAGCCATCGATCAGTGTGGCCATATTAATTCATTTTATTCGCTGTCTGCACTTAAATCTTTTGCGCTACAGGCCGGGTTTGCTGTGACTTGGGCGGATGAAGCGTTATTGATTGATACTTATGACGCGCCGTTAAAGGCGTTACGCTCGGTAAAAAATATCGGTGCCAACGATGTAAAAACCGCTTCTCGTCGACAAGGTTTGTTAGGCAAATCAGCCTACGCTCAGCTGCTGAGCAGCTACCCTGAGAGTGAAACTGGTTTTGATGTAAGTTATCAAGTCGGATTTTTGGAGTTAAGGAAATGAATCAAGCATATTTTGTAACTGGGACCGACACTGAGGTAGGTAAAACCTATATTTCTACTTTATTACTAAAACTGTTGGCCAAGCACGGTAAAAAAGCTTTTGGCTTTAAGCCGATTGCAGCAGATGCTGAAGAGGCATTTGGTGAACTAGTGAATGTGGATGCTATCAGTTTAATGGAAGCTGCGACGGTTCACGGTACTTACGAGCAAGTTAACCCATTTTGTTTTGCACCACCAATTGCCCCGCATATTGCAGCCAAGCAGGTAAATGTTGACATCACAGTCGATAAGCTACACGAGTGCTTTAGTGAAATTCAGCAACTGGGCGCAGAGTATATATTATGTGAAGGTGCAGGTGGCTGGGCATTGCCCATTAACGACAATGAATATCTGTATGATTGGGTCGTCAGAGCACAACTTCCCGTAATTTTAGTGGTTGGCATGAAGCTAGGCTGTTTGAATCACGCATTCTTAACGGCAGAATCTATCAAGCAAAAAGGACTGAATTTGGTTGGGTGGGTAGCAAATCAGATTGACCCTGAAATGTCTGTATTTGAAGAAAACCTTGAAAGTTTAAAGCTTCGCCTAGACTGTCCGCTGCTTGCAACAGCGCCTTACAGTGAGGGCACACCAAAGCTACAGCTTCGTTCAGCGTTACTAGAGTTGTTTGAGCTAAAATCAGGCACCAGTTAATACTAAATAACCTGAGCCGCGGATAATTAATGCCTTTCTAGCAGTCAGTTTTAGCACTAACTGCGTTGAATTCACTTCCAATAGCCAGCTATTGGTGCGTAAATTCGCCAAGTTATCCTCAAAACTCTCTGGCTAGATAAGAAGATAGTTTAAGGTGATTAAAAAACAGTGAGTGAGCTCACTCCTTATCCAAACCTCAGGTTAAATAAAGCGGCTTCTAAAAGTAGTAAGCCGCTTTGAGTCTGTTAGTTACAACCTTTTTGAATGATTTGTGTTGTCACACTGACCTCAAAGTCATTGTAATCGTTATCGTTTTGATCTTCCCAACGTTGGCTAGTACCTGAAACTTGGTACTTGGTTGATAGAGTATTACTGTTACCATCAATAGCTAGCACATAGGTAAAGGATTGTCCTTCAAGGATGTCATAGCTGCCGGCACTGCCGTATTCATCGAGCAATTTAATATATTGGCCATTTACTTTGACACCCCAGTCATTATTGAATAGCGAGTCTTCTCTGACGAACGCGTAATTGATCCGCGTGTAGTTGTCAGGTACGCATGCGGTTTCATTGTCGAGTATGTTTCCTGACAGGGTTTCATTGCCAGAGGTATTGCTCACGCCAGTTACGCTCAAAGAGAGCTCCCGATCGCCAGTGTATTCAGTATCGTCTATTGTTGCTATTTGAATGGTAGTAGTTGTGCTGCCCGCAGGTATTATCAATGAAGTAGGTGGTGCTACGTAGTCACTTGATTGCGTTGTCACATCATTGACTGCCACCGAAAAGCTGACATCCTGCTCGAAGGCTTTACTTAAGGTAATTTGATAGCTAAGGGTACTTCCCTCATAAACCGCGTTTTCTATACTCGTTAACGTAAAAGACGGTGGAGAAGGAGGTGTAGGTGTACCGCCACAACCAGAAACGGTATAACATGTGCTACTGCCATTTGGGTAATATGCAAGGTCATTTACTCGTATTGGTAATGTATTGATATAACAGGTGCTTCCCGTATCGGGGTTTAATTTATAAATCGCGCTTTTGTTGGTGTGTCCAGCGTCATTAATAATAACGCGACTGATAATAAGCTCTCCATTGCTATTAAGGCTTGCTCCTGTAACAGAAGTTAGGTCGTGATCAGATAATTTTGTCACAGAAAAGTCGTTGGTATTAACTTGGTAAACAGCTGCACTGGTGACTAAGATTAAGCGACCATTGTAAAACTCAAGATCGCCGCGATATTTCCCTGCTAGTGAGGGGAGATCCGAGAGCTTAGTCGCGTCGCCTGTGTTTTTATCTATGCTGTAAATAGAATCGTAACTCGTTCCAATGAGCCTATCGTTTGTGCTGTCATATGCCAATCCCACCAAATAAGCCGTTCTACCGACTATGGTATGAGAGGTTCCATCAAAATATGCCAATTGAACATATCGATGTTTTTTACCTTCAATGGGAATATCTGCATCAGCTGGTAAATTGAGGCTACTGGTATCAACCTTATAATCGATAGGCCTTGGTGCGGATGCATAGTACCAACGCGCACTGCCAGTATCATAGGCGAGTGCAGCTGAACTAAAAGCGGCTAAGCTATTGGCGCTGGCTTGTCCTGCACCTTCATCTAGGCCAAACAAAATACCAATATCGCCGCGGCCAGCGTTAATACCAAAAACCTGACCTGGGCAACTATCTGCATAAGTATATGTGGAAAGTAATGTTGAGATTAAACCAAGTGTTGTGAGTGATGCTTTTAACATAGCAGGAACCCTAAAAAGTTTACGTCCTGTAACTTAAAACAACACAAAGCAATGTCTTCGCAATTAAGTCCAACCTAATGCGATGACTTAATCCTTTAAGGCGGGCGCTTCCATTATTGACTTTGCAATCTAACGCTATAATTGATCATAATTTACACTTTTACAACAGTTAAATAGTCAAAAAGTACTAATTGTTTGATTCTTGCCTATTTTTGAAGTTTGGTAATAATGACTCAACGATTTCTTTTGCTGAGATGGTATAGCGCACGCCAGAGAACATCACTGATGCATTTTCATCGATCCCTGTAATGCCCGTTAAAGTCCAGCCTTCACCTCTTTGTGGGCAATAAACCTTTGTCGTTGGGGGGATAACGGTGAACTCTTGACTCATATTTATTCTCCAAAAATACTAATTTATAAAGCAATGCATGCGATCATAATATTGAAAGGTGTATTTGCTGCAATAAGTGCTACTATGGCGGCAGACACATAGACCTGAGCATTTTATGGAATTTGAAACACCAAGGCTAGTCATCAGGCCTATAAGGCACAAAGATAATCCACAGTTATTAACGCTACTTAATTTACCGCAGGTAAAAGCGTATAACGATTACGGAGATAATCTCACTGAAGTAGATCTTAAATGCATGATCCAAATGGATATTGAGCGTCAATATGAAGGTAGGGGTGGACGTTTTTGCCTTGTGTGTAAAAGCACTAAAGCGGTGATTGGTTGTATTGGTTTCTATCATGAAGGCGGTGATATTGAGGGCCTACGTATTGGATATGAATTAATGCCTGATTATTGGGGTAAAGGCGTAATGTTTGAGGCATTATGTTGTCTATTTGCAAACAAAAGCCAAATTGAATTTGAGCTCAAATTGATTTTGGCGCATGTATCTGCCGATAATAAACGTTCATTAAATCTACTCAAGCGTTTAGGTTTTAGCGCTGTTGGAAGTAATCTGTATAAAATTGAGGTATAAAAAAGGGCAACTTAATCGCTGCCCTAGTACGAATGTGAAAAGAGCTACGAAAGTGCTCTAATTCTTTCATCTAGTGGCGGGTGAGAAGCAAAGAAGTCTGCAATAGACTTACCTGAAGCAATACCAAAAGCCATCATTGAGCCTTCTAATTGCGATTCATGGTTGTGCTTCAAACGCTCTAGTGCTGAACGCATCTTTTGCGCACCGACTAAATCCGCAGCACCTTTATCCGCTGCGAATTCTCGTTTACGACTAAAGTAAGCGACAACAACAGAAGCCAAAATACCAAAGAGGATCTGGAATATCATATCAAAGATAAAATATGTCCAGCTTCCACCTGATTCTTCTTCATCGCCATTCAAGAAGTTATCAACAATACCGGCCAATACTTTCGCGAAGAATATGACAAAGGTATTTACAACACCTTGTATCAAGGTAAGTGTAACCATGTCACCATTCGCAACATGCGACACTTCATGCGCCAAGACCGCTTCCGCTTGGTCTTGATTCATGTTGTGGAGTAGGCCAGTACTTACAGCAACTAAGCTGTTATTTTTACTCGGTCCGGTTGCAAAAGCATTCATTTCAGGGCTGTCATAAATCGCAACTTCTGGCATTGCAATTCCTGCTTTTTTAGCTTGTTCTGCGACAGTAGAAACTAACCAATGTTCAGTTTCGTTTCGTGGTTGCTCAATAACATGGGCACCTGTAGATTTCTTTGCTATCCACTTAGACATGTAAAGAGATATAAAAGAACCACCGAATCCAAATACGGCAGCAATGACCATTATGCCTGTATAGCTTCGGCTAGAAATACCAAATACAGACATTAAGATAGATAACACGATCCCTAACACAAGCATCACTGCTAAGTTAGTGATAAGGAATAAGATGACGCGTTTCATTTTGACCTCGTTAGACAAAAATAAGGAACTAAGTAACTTTTCCCAAGCACTTGCTTATTACACTAGTCCTACATGCTTTATATGGTCAGAAGCTCAAAAGCACAAGTAAATTCGTATGAATATTTTATAAGAACACATCATACAGATGGTTGGCTAACCAATTTCAATTTCTGTGATAACGAATGCAACATTTGGTCAACAGAGCTACGTTCATTGCTTAACCCTTCTAATAAGGTCATAAAGTAGCAATCCATCATAACGGTTGCTTTCAATTCATTGTATTCCTGCTCACTGAATAACAAATGTTTAAACAAATTAAGTTGTTCAGTAAAGAACTCGCCATGCCAAATAATCCCACAAAGCAGCTCTTTACTGAAATCTCTATTGCTAAGATAAAAAGCAAATAAATACTTTGCATAGTGGTGTAATTTTAAGCTGGCACTATGCTGCTTATCTGATGTTTTCGCTTCATTAATTAGCTCATCTATTTGATTATGCATTGCGACTTTGAGCATATCGAGCTTAGTGGGAAAGTGAGAGAAAACTGTTCCTGTCGCTACATTTGCAGCTTGGGCAATTTGCCGAGTGGTCGTGTTTTCAAACCCATTGTCTTGAAAAAGTTGCCAACTAACGCGGAGAATTTTATTGTACGTAATTTCTCTTTTTTTCATATGGTTACCTTTCTATCTGCGCCAGGATTGTAGCACAATTTCAGATCATTTAAGAGATAAAGTTTGCAAATAATGAGCGCGCTCATTATTATAATTGAGCGTGCTCATTAAATTTCAATAGGAGTTGTTATGCAATATTTGAGCTTATTCATCGGATACATTCTGTTCGTCCCTTTTATCTTCTTTTACAGCTATATTCTTGGCCCAGCTTTAAAAATGGTGCTGATCCCAGGAGGTCTGGCGGTGTTATGCTTAATTATGGGTCCTAAAACGTTTTTCTCTCACTTTAAGCGTGCGAAAGCATCAAGTATTGAAGAATTGGTGGTGTCTAAATAACTCAGGGTGCCATCGCGTGATAATTGCAATAAGTTGATTCTTCGCATTAAAGACGAACTCAGGTATAATGCCCGCAGCTAAGGTGTGAAGGACCTTAGCCCTGTATCGTTCAAAATTAGTCGAGGAATTATTATGACCGTTGGCATCATTATGGGCTCAAAATCAGACTGGCCTACAATGCAACATGCAGCTGAAATGTTAGATAGATTTGGTATTGATTATGAAACTAAAGTGGTTTCAGCTCACCGTACTCCACAGCTTTTAGCGGATTATGCTTCGACAGCAGCAGAACGTGGGATCAAAGTTATCATTGCCGGTGCTGGCGGTGCAGCACACCTACCGGGTATGGCGGCAGCATTCACAAGTCTGCCTGTACTTGGCGTTCCAGTAAAATCAAAAACGCTAAATGGCGTGGACTCATTACTGTCAATTTGCCAAATGCCTAAAGGTGTTGCGGTAGGTACTTTAGCAATTGGCGACGCTGGTGCTGCAAACGCAGGTTTGCTAGCAGCTCAAATTTTAGGTTGTCAGCAGCCAGAAATTTTTGCAAAAGTAGAAGCGTTCAGAAAAGAACAAACAGAAACTGTACTAGCTAATCCAGATCCTGCGAAATAACATGAATATTCTTGTTCTAGGGGCGGGACAATTAGCCCGTATGATGAGTCTATCGTCAACTCATCTTGATATAAAAGTGTTGGCTTATGATGTTGGCAGCCAAACGGTAATAAACCCCGTTACCTTTGCAACAACACCAGAGTCATTACAACAAGCCATTGACAAGGCTGATGCCATCACTGCCGAATTTGAACATATTCCACATGATGTTTTAGCGCTTTGCGAACAAAGCGGTAAATTCTATCCTGGCGCAGAAGCGATAGCCACTGGCGGTGACCGCGCGAAAGAAAAAGCGCTACTAGATAAAACATCTGTGCCTTGTGCTCCTTTTAAAATCATTACCGATAAAACGCATTTTCTCACAGCTATTGATGAGTTAGGCATGCCGTTGGTCGTTAAAACCTGTCAGGCAGGCTATGATGGGAAAGGGCAATGGCGAGTAAAATCAGAGTCTGAAATAGACAAAGCTTGGGCCGAAATGTCGGAGTTTTTGCAAGCAGGCACTGAAGCACAACCACACTCCATCGTTGCTGAAAAAATGATACCGTTTGATCGTGAGGTATCAATTATTGGTGTGCGCGCTAAAAATGGTGAATGTAAAATTTATCCGCTGACTGAAAACCAGCACACCAATGGTGTACTGACTCTATCGATTGCTGGGAAAGAAAAAGCTAATATTCAAGCGCAAGCGGAAGACGCATTTGCAAAACTCGCGAATGCACTTGACTATGTTGGTGTACTTGCTATTGAGTTTTTCGATGTTGAAGGTCAATTATTGGTTAATGAAATAGCTCCTAGGGTACATAATTCAGGACATTGGTCTCAACAAGGCGCCCATGTGAGTCAATTTGAAAACCATATTCGTGCCGTTGCCGGTTTACCTATTGGCGATACAAGATTGCTTCGCCCAACCGCGATGATTAATGTTTTAGGGCAAAGTCACATTCCATCGCAAGTTCTTGCTGTTTCAGGGACAACCAGCCACTGGTATGGTAAAGATGCGAAACCGGGCAGAAAAATGGGGCATATCAACGTTTCAGCTGACTCACTTCATAAGTTAGGTGAAGCGCTAGCAGAGCTTGCTGAAATCTTGCCAGAAGCAGATTACCCTGGGGTCATGGAAACCGCTCAACAATTAATTTTGAATTAGTACTACTGTTTTTAGCGAAAAAGGTCCATTGTTAGCTAAAAACCTAAGCTTATGATAATTATTGAGTTAACTCATTATTTATAACAGAGCTCAGGTTGGATATAAAAAATTTAATTTTTTTACTGTTATTTTTGGAACTCTTTTCTGATAGTGCGGTCTACTATTGTGAGGCGCGGATAGGCCTCATTTCATACTCGTTGTCCATCAACGACTATGTGAGCGCAGAGAGTATTTGGCCAGCATCCCTATGCTGGCCTTTTTTTGTCCCACTCATCGTGCTTTTAATCTTAAATCTGTCGATATTCCGCTGGCTTTCTGCTTAAATTAAGCAAATTTAACTAATATAAGAAAGTCACATGTTGAAACTCTCTCTTATCTCGATGGCTGTCGCTTCAGGTTTATTCCTTTCTGGCTGTCAAACCACTGAAGTAAGCCCAAAACCACAACAAGTAGAAGCCAATTCACCAGTCCCACAAGTCGTTGCTACTCCCGTTGATTTCGGTGGTGAGCAGATCACCTTAAAACAAGCAATGGCGCATCCTGATTGGTTGGGAAGACAACCAGAAAGCGCGTACTGGGGAGCTGATAGCAAAACCGTTTTCTATAAGCGTAAGCAAGCTGGTTCAGAGTTAAGAGATCTATTTAAAGTCAGTAGCGCACAAACAAGCGAAGCAGTTTCACTGTCGGATTTGCACGCCGTTGGTGCTGCAAACGCGGTCTATAATAAAGAGCGGACACTACAATCTTATGAATTTAAAGGCAACATATTCGTTAAAAACCTGAAGTCTGGCGCTTTAACACAAGTTACTCATTCGTCGAACTATGAGTATGCACCGCAATTTTTAAGCGATAACCGATTAGCTTACCGTTCAGGCAATACGCTGTTTGCGTTTGATTTAGCCACTGGCTTAACGAAAGAACTGGTAAAGTTACATTTAGCGGATAAGCCTGAAGGGGTAAAAGAGCCAAGTGGATATATCGCTGAGCAGCAACATAAGCTTATTCAATTCGTCGCGCTAACGCACAAAAACAGCAAAGATCGAGAAGCGAGAAATCAAGAGATAGAAGCGAATAACGCAAGCATTCAAGATAACCAGTTTTATCTTGGTAAAGGAAAAACGCTTATCTCAGTTAGCCTTGCACCTACGGGTGACAAGTTAATCGCTGTGATCACGGACGATAAACCGAGTCGTTCCGACTCTGACATCATGCCTAACTACGTCAGTCAAAGCGGTGACATTGATCCGGTGAAAGCTCGTCGCCGCGTTGCAGACACTAAACCAATGAGTTCTGATGTGATTTTCATTGATTTAGTCAAATCAGAGCAAGTCACGCTAAGCTATGATACTTTGCCGGGCTTTGATGAAGATGTACTAGCCGAGGTGAAACGCGAAAATGCTAAGGCAAAAGGTGAATCATATAAGAGTGAAAAATCCCCACGTGATATCAATCTGATCGACACATGGGGCTGGAGTCAATCTGCTATTCAATGGAATAGTGACGGCTCTCAAGTCGCGGTGATGCTCGGTGCTTGGGATAATAAAGACAGGTGGTTAGCGACGGTTGATTTTGATAAACAACAATTCGTTTCTCAGCACCGCCTACACGATGATGCATGGATCAACTACACCTACAATGATTTTGGCTGGTTAAACAACCAAGACACTTTGTACTATCTTTCAGAGCAAACTGGATATAGTCAGCTTTATGTTAAGCCGCTTAACGGTAAAGCAAAAGCAATGACCGCAGGGAAGTTTGTGGTTTCTGAGCCAACCTTAACCCACGATAATCAATTTGTTTATTACAAAGCCAATAAAGATCACCCCGGTTTATACGAAATTTATCGCGTCAATTTGGCAAGCGGTGAAGACGAGCAGTTAACAGATTTAGATGGCCTGACTGATTACCAGCTAAGCCCAGATGAGCAAAAGCTGTTGTTAACTCACTCAAAAATCATGATGCCTCCAGAACTTTATGTGGCGGATGCAGCGCCAAAAGCAGCGGTGTCACGACTCACTAATACAGTCTCAGATGCGTTTTTAAATAAGAAGCTAATTGCACCTAAGATTGTCGCGGTTCCTTCAAGCCATCAAGGTGAGCCTGTCTACGCAAAAGTATATTACCCGGCAGATTATCAAGAAGGTGAAACGGGTAAAAATCGTAAGGCTGTGATCTTTAACCATGGTGCGGGCTATTTGCAGAACTCACATATGGGCTGGTCTAACTACTTTAGAGAGTTTATGTTCCATTCACTTCTTGCGAGCGAAGGTTATGTCGTCATGGATATGGACTATCGTGGCTCAAAAGGTTACGGGAGAGACTGGAGAACGGCAATCTATCGTCATATGGGTAAACCAGAAATCGAAGATTTGGCAGACGGTGTCGAGTGGATGGTAAACAATGCTAATGTTGACCGTGGTGCCGTAGGTACTTACGGTGGTTCATACGGCGGCTTTATGACATTTATGGCGCTATTTACTCAGCCTGATCTATTCCAAGCAGGCGCGGCGTTACGTCCAGTCACAGATTGGGCCTATTACAACGACCCGTACACATCAAATATCCTTAATCGCCCAGATGTAGACCCAATTGCATACAAACGCAGTTCGCCTATCTATCATGCTGAAGGTTTGAAAAACAAGCTTCTGATCAATGCACCTATGGTTGATGATAACGTGTTTTTCCAAGATGTTGTACGTTTGGTGCAACGCCTGATTGAGCTAGAAAAGGAAGACTTTGAAACGGCGATTTATCCAGTTGAACCCCATGGCTTTAGACAGCCATCAAGTTGGTTAGATGAATACCGTCGTATATACAAGTTGTTCAAAGAAAACTTGTAATCAAATGAGTGGATAAAAAGCCAGCTTAAGCTGGCTTTTTTGTTTTAAAAAATAAATAGATAACAGCTAAAACCACACCACCAACCGCACCAAATAGATGTGCTTCAATGGCGACTCTCGAGTCTATCAGTTTGGCTACATCTGCGCTTGCACCCGCATATTGCTCCCAACATACCTTTGCCCACACACCAATAAACAACAGATATCCAGTTGTTAGCTTGCGCTTAATATCTTCAAGCGCTCCCCATACGATAAGCCCATGTAATAAGCCACTCAAGCCTGTATATACAACAATGTTTGGGGAAAATAGCAAGATCATGAGCCCGGTAAAGAGGCCAAGAAAAAACACATTCAGCCAATATTTTCTTAGTCTTGTATATTCGGCATGTAATAGCCAAATAAATAAGATACCAAGCAGGTTTAGCATCAAGTGATACCAATTGCTATGGGTAAACTGGCCACTCAAAATACGCCATAATTCACCATCAGCAATTGCATTTCTGTCGAAATCTAAGTACGGGCTAAGCCCGAACAACATCAGTATTGTTGACAATATCGCCAAAGACACAGGGCCAATGAGATATTCTTTGTTCGTTGGAAGTTCAAACATACGATTTCACGTTATTATTTTTGCATATTGTGCCTAATTGCTTTTATGATGCCAAATATAAGACGTAAGCAAAGTGGGTATTATGAAACATACACTTGCATCACTAACCGTGATTGCCGCATTCAGCTTTTCAACAAACACCTTAGCTGAACAACAAAAAATCGAAATTAGAGAGCCGGAAGCCGCAACAGGTTTTCAATCTAAAGAAGCACGCACTGCAGAAAAGTACATGGTCGTTGCAGCCAATCCCTATGCGAGTAAAGCAGGTCAATTGATGCTCTCAAAAGGGGGAAGTGCGGTTGATGCCATGATAGCGACCCAACTTGTGCTTACTTTGGTTGAGCCGCAATCTTCGGGCGTGGGTGGCGGGGCGTTTATCCTGCACTACGACAAGAAAACCAATGAATTAATTAGTTTTGATGGTAGAGAAACCGCACCAAAGCTTGCAGGTTCTGATCTATTTTTAGATGATTCGGGTAATGCGGTTAGATGGATTGAGGCGGTTGTGGGCGGTCGCTCTGTTGGTGTGCCTGGTATTCTGCACGCGTTTAAATCAGCACACGACAAATACGGTAAACTGCCGTGGCAAGAATTATTCAAGCCAGCGATTGAATTAGCTCGAGATGGATTTATTGTCTCTCCACGTTTAAACATGCTGCTTGAAAAGAAACTCAATCCTGGTTTGACAAAGCTCAGTCCTGCAAAAGAATATTTCTATCCGGATGGTAAAGCACTACAACCAGGGACCCTTAAAAAGAATCTGCCTTTGGCAAACCTATACTACAAGGTAGCAACACAAGGGATCCAAGCCTTTTATGAAGGGCAAAATGCCACCCAATTAGTGGAAGCTGTGCAAAAGTCTGAAATCGCACCTGGCAAATTGACGCTGAGCGACTTAGAAAATTATAAGAGCAAAACTCGAGACGCTATCTGTACTGAATATCGTGTATATAAAGTTTGCTCTATGGCACCGCCTAGTAGTGGCGGTATTKCCGTTTTGCAAATGATGAAACTGTTGGAACCGTACGACCTAGGTAAGTATAAGGCAAATGATCCAGAAGCTTTGCACCTCTTTACTCAAGCGTCTCGCCTAGCGTTTGCCGATAGAGACTTTTACGTTGCTGATCCTGATTTTGTTGAAGTGCCAGCAAAAGCATTGCTTAACGAACAATATCTACTAGGCCGCAGCAAACTTATCGGCGACATAGATAATCACGACTTTCCAGTAGGCGACCCAACTTCGGGCACACTCGCTTATGCTATGGATGATAGCTATGAATTACCTTCAACGAGCCATGTGTCGATTGTAGATGCAGAGGGTAATGCTATTTCAATGACAAGCTCGATTGAAATGGCATTTGGCTCGACGGTGATGGTCAACGGATATTTACTCAATAACCAATTAACCGACTTTGCGCTTTCTCCAAAAGTAGGGGATAAATGGGTTGCAAACAGGGTAGAAGCAAACAAACGTCCAAGAAGCTCTATGGCACCCGTAATGGTGTTCAATAAAGATGGGTCGCTTAAATTAATAGTCGGTTCGCCTGGTGGCAGCCGTATTATTAACTATGTTGCTCAAACCTTAGTTGGTGTTTTGGACTGGGGATTATCTGTGCAGGCAGCAATTGATTTACCAAAAATCACCAATCGCAATAAGTACACAACGCTTGAAAAAGGCACTGAGCTGACAAAACAAGTACCTTACTTTGAGAAAAAAGGCCATAAAGTACAGATCCGTGACTTAAACTCAGGACTACATGCCATTGAGGTTCGTGGAACACATTTAATTGGTGGCGCAGATCCAAGAAGAGAAGGTGTTGCTCTCGGTGAAAGCAGCGAATAAGCCGTGGTTTCTTAAGTGCTTTTAGGCTATAATTTCACGTTCCAGAAAAATTGTGTTTAACGTGCTCTGGAGCGCGTTAATAATGGTCTGATGAGCACTAAATTCATTGTAATTTAATCCTTTTCGACAATAATGAACCCTTAGACTAAAAAATTAGTGTCAAGCTTGTAAATATGACTAAACAAACCGATCCAAATTATCTCTACATTCCCTATTCAGGTCCTACATTATTAGAAACGCCACTGCTTAACAAAGGGAGTGCATTCTCTCAACGCGAGCGTGAAAATTTCAACTTAGCAGGACTACTTCCTCCTCGTTATGAAACAATTGAAGAGCAAGTTGAGCGTTGTTATCAGCAATATTCAAGCTTTAGCGACAACCTAAATAAGCACATCTACTTGCGTGCGATTCAGGACAACAACGAAACGCTGTATTACCGTTTAGTACGCGATCATTTGGAAGAAATGATGCCAATCATCTACACCCCAACAGTAGGTGATGCATGTGAGAAGTTTTCTGATATCTATCGTAGTTCTCGTGGTTTGTTTATTTCATATGAAGACCGTTATCAAATCGACGATATTTTACGAAATGCCACTAAAGGCAAAGTAAAAGTTATCGTGGTTACAGATGGTGAACGTATTTTAGGCCTTGGTGACCAAGGTATTGGTGGTATGGGGATTCCTATCGGTAAGCTGGCACTTTACACCGTATGTGGTGGGATCAGCCCAGCTTACACGCTGCCTGTTATGCTTGACGTTGGGACAAACAACGAAAAGCTACTCAATGACCCAATGTACATGGGCGCAAGACACCCGCGTATCGGCCAAGCTGAATATGACGAATTCCTGGATCTATTCATTAAAGCGGTTAAACGCCGTTGGCCTAATGTGCTGTTACAGTTTGAAGATTTCGCACAACCTAACGCAATGCCGTTATTGAAACGTTACCGCGATGAAATCTGTAGCTTTAACGATGATATCCAAGGCACCGCTGCGGTTACTGTAGGTTCGCTATTAGCCGCTTGCCGCGTGAAAGGAGCGAAACTCTCGGAACAAAAAGTAGTTTTTGTTGGCGCAGGCTCTGCTGGCTGTGGTATTGCTGAGCAAATTATTAGCCAAATGATTTCAGAAGGGGTAACCGACGAGCAAGCGAGAAGCCAAGTATTTATGGTGGACCGTTTTGGCCTTCTGACAGAAGGCATGGAAGGGCTAAGAGATTTCCAAGAAGCGCTAGTTCAACAACAAGCAAACCTTGCGGATTGGACATACAGTGGTGAATTTGCATCTTTATTAGATGTAATGCACTGTGCAAAACCAGACATCTTAATTGGTGTATCAGGTCAAGCGGGCCTATTCACAGAGCAAGTGATCCGTGCGATGCACGCAGGGTGCGAGCAGCCGATTATTTTCCCACTAAGTAACCCGTCACGCCAAGTTGAAGCGCATCCAAAAGATGTGATTGAGTGGACTGATGGTCAAGCAATTGTAGCTACTGGAAGCCCATTTGAGCCTGTAGTGTATGGTGAGCAGACAATCATCATACCGCAATGTAATAACAGTTATATCTTCCCAGGGATCGGCCTCGGTGTACTTGCAGCTAAAGCGAACCGTATTACAGATAGCATGTTGATGGTATCTAGCGAAATGCTTGCTGAATCATCACCACGTGCTAATACCGGCAAAGGTAGCCTACTACCAGCACTAACTGAAATTGAGCCGTTGAGTAAGCGTATTGCTTTTGCAGTTGCTAAAAAAGCAATGGAAGAGGGCGTTGCACTTGAAATGGAAGACGATGCAATTTGGGCCGCGATAGAGAAAAACTATTGGCTCCCTAAGTATAGAAATTACAAACGCTGTAGCGTCTAATTGCTTTTACTTAGCTAAAACAAAAATCGCCGCCAACTCATATTGGCGGCGATTTTGTTTATCAATCACGCGCAAAATTTGGGAGTACCACATATAACTTCTCAAAGTGATAATCGCTCATTTTGTTAAAGTTTGTTACCTTGAAATCCAATTCAGTAGTTGTTAATTGAAATATGCTTGAATATGCAGGTATCACTTTTTAGGAGCAAAAGATGCGAATTTTAACTGGCTTACTGGCATTATGTTTATCTGGATTTAGCTTTGCGGGCGCATTGCCTGACTCGCCGCATTTATATGTTAAAGGCACTTCATTTATTCAAGTACAACCCGATGTTGCAACCATACGTGTCGCCATTACCGAAAAGCAAAAATCGCTACCCACAGCCAAAGAAAACGTCGATAAGATTATGGCTAAGGCTATCGAAATCGCTAAACGCTTCGATATTAAAGAAGACGATATTCATGCGGAGCAACTGAATGTTTACAGACAGACACGCTACAATCGCGAATCAAATGAAGAAGAGTTTGATGGTTTTCGTGTGAGCCGAAGCTTGACTGTAAAACTTAAAGACATCAAAAAATACCCAGAGTTACTTCAAGAGTTTGTAGACAGCGGCATCAATCAGTTCAATAACACAGAATTTGGTGTTGAAAATGAAGGCAAGTATCTGCAAAGCCTCAAAAAAGCCGCCATTAAAGATGCAAAGAAAGCAGCTAAAGAACTAGCAGGCGAGTTTGATGTTGAGTTAGCAAAACTGTACTCAGTTTCATTCCAACCAATGCAAACGCCAATTCAGCCCTACGTGCGCTCTGCAGCAATCGCGATGGAAGCAGATCAAGGCGCATACAAAAATGCGTATAACACAGGTGCAATTACATTAAACGCGGAAGTCTATGCTGTTTACTTAATTGAGTAATACTGGCTGTAAACTAATTAAACTTATACACTAAGCCCTCCATTGGAGGGCTTTTTATGATCACTGGTTTATATGCGGCATTACTGGCACTAATCTATATTAAACTTAGTTTTAACATAATATCACTCAGACACAGACATAAAGTATCGCTTGGAGATGGTGGTATCGATGAACTGCAAAGTGCAATTCGGATCCACGGCAACTTTATCGAGTACACACCTTTCGTACTGTTAATGATGTTGTTACTCGAAACTCAGCAAATCAACCCGTATCTACTTCATACTTTTGGCATTGCTTTTTTGTTTTCTCGAGTTGCACACTATGTAGCACTCGGTAAAACTAACTTTTCGATCAGAAAAGTAGCGATGGCGACAACATATGGAGTAATACTTATTTTAGCGTCATTCAACCTCGTATATTACTTTATCTAAATATGACAAAACAAAAACTTCTGGTGACGGGTTTACCCCGAACCGGCACAACAAGCCTATGTATTGCTGCATTAGGTGCTGGATACAAAACAGCACACACTGCATACACGAGGCAAGCATTAGACAATGCTGAATTTATTGCTGATACTCCTGTCTTTGCTGACTATGAAAAATTATATGCTTTATATCCTGAAGCCAAAATAATCCAGTTAACACGGGATTTTGAGCAATGGCTTCCCTCAATTAAACGTTTGATGACGGCAATGAAAGAAAATTTACTGTCACAAAGAGGGGGCTTTAACGACACCATTAAGCGTTGTTATTTAGAAACTTTTCCTGATTTTGACAAACATTTTGAAGACGATAGTTATTGGTGGGATTGTTATAGTAAGCATCATGATAGGGTACTTAGCTTTGCAAAAATGAATCATATTCCTTTTATTACCTTCAATCTAACCGCTACTGATGCCGAGCAAATGCTTGCCGAATTTATCGGTGTAACTCAAGACAAAGTGATCATCCCGCATGTTAATATCGGCGGTAAAGTAACTGCATGGAAGTGGTTTTCACATCCCAATAAAGTGGGATCAACACGTAATGGCAAAGCAGATAAAGACACGACGCTGTTTAGCATGCAAGTTCGCTCAAGCCCTTGAGTTTGTTATACTCACTACAAATGTATATACAAGATAGAATTATGT
>NZ_JAKEVK010000045.1:0-28827 GCF_022398435.1 Pseudoalteromonas sp. Isolate6
ACGATATTCAGGCCAAATTTAACCTGTTGATTTTTATTAAGTTAATATAATAAACCTTTTTGAACTTTCCCTAACTTGGGACTGTGTAATATCAGTTATGGGAAACCTGCCGCTCAGCAAAGAACAACTGGTTTAGATAGCCTATTTAATTCGCCAAATTGCTTTAAAGGTTTTGCTCGCCAAATAGAAAAACAACAGCGGCATCAATACTAACTTCAGCACTAAAAGCGATACCACGTTTAAGAAGTCGATAAAGAGTGACTCAGCAGCGTCGAGCATATCGCTAATACCACTAGAAACCGCTTTTATAGCTCTGCTTAGCGTCCCCTCATTGCTACCGTGAAGCTGCTCATTGAGCTTTTCGATTGCGTGTTGATGTTGATCTTTTTCTCTATTGATAAGCGCTATTTGAGTGTCGAGTTTTGTTTTATCGCTGGCCAATCGCTGTTGCTTTTCAATCAGTGGCTTAGCCTCTTCACTTTTGGTAAATGTTAGCCACTCGGATAAACTACGGTTTGCTTGAGCCGCTTCAATATCACCTTCCAGCGCGGTAATTTCAGCATTTAGTTCAGTCGCTTCACCATGAAGACGGATCTGCTGTTTAGTCAATAGCGCTATTTGTTCACTATGGCTTTGCTTTTGGCTGGTGATTTGGGCTTTTATTTTTGCACTTTGCGCACTGGTCCTTGTTGCTTGAGATTGGAAGAGGTCAACACTGCTCGACACCACTTCACTTTGTTTATTTATTTCTTGGTCCAGTAACAGTTGGCTAGTGAGACCCGTCGATAGAATGACAAACGGAACCACAAAACGGATCAGTAGCATCGTGGCTAAGATTTTAGTTCTAACCGTTTGCCAAAGTCCTAGATAGCAGGACACGACATATCCAATTACGGTAAAGGTAAAAGCAACACTGAATAATATATGAGTGGAAATAGTGTAGAGAATACGTTGGATAAACAGAGAGCCAATGGCTAGTTGCATCACATCAGAAATGTATTCGGCTAAATCATTGATAGGGTCGAGTAGCTGCGCAGGCTGAATGCTTGCAACACCAATCCCAACCTCGGCAGATTGCAGCAAAGAAATAGCGCCATTGACCGTACGTGCTGAAGCATAGACGAGTGAAGATTGCAGTAGCGCATCATCAATAAAGGCCATCATGGAGGTATTAAAAGCTGATGACCAACTTAATACCACCAAGATAGTAAGTAATACGAATTTACCTATTTTAGCCCAGTCCATCTACATACACACCTAGAATGCTAAAAGTTTAGTATTGATGAACAAAGCTTAACTAAAACTGAGTTTACTTGTGATTTTCTGGATAATAGGCTAGCACACCAATAGTGCGCTCAATAAAACGGGTAAGCGCCCGCTCTGGAAGAAAAGGTTGTCTTCCTTCAAGATTGAACTGCGCTAATAAGCGCTTGATCTCCTCATCGTTCTTTATTTGCTCAACCGACTTACCCGCCTGATTCAAAATCTTCACCCGCCCAACCAAAGCGAATGTTTGAATTCTATGTTGTTCGAGTTCTCTTTTCGATGTAGGTTTGCCATGTCCTGGCACAATCAGCGTATTTTGATCGCCAATCGACAAAATCAAATCGACCGCTTTATTAAAACCCGTTAAGCCCCCAGCATAAAATGTTGGATGCCAGTTTGTGGTGTAAATATCTCCGGTGAACAAAATATTGCTCGTGGGATGATAGAGGATGTTGTCATTGGCGGTATGTGAAACGGCTTGAGTATGCTTTATCACTCCAAGCTCCTTTAAACCTTGCAAGCTGTCAATAAGTGTAAAACCTTGCTGTTGGAAAAAAGCATTACCACCTGTGTGATCCGAATGACGATGTGTATTTAGCAGGTATTTTTTCTCGCTCTGAAAGCTATTCTGTATCAAATCATTGAGCTTTGGCAAATCTGTATCTTCAACTGTGGGGTCAATGATCACCACTCCCCTTTTCGTTGCAAAGATCCCAATGCTCGTGCCATAACTTTTATCTCTAACGACTTTTGCTGTGTCAGATTGATAAAGCACTTCAAACTCACCGCTATAAGCTGGCTGAGCAACAATCAAGCCCAATAGGATAAACGCCATGATAAACCGCATTACACACTCCTTTATATTATTAGATTGCTCACACTATAACCATTAGGCTGCCTTTACAAGGCTTGCCAAATTCTTTAATCTGAGGCTCGAATTGGATTCACTAAAAAGACAAAAAGGAATGTTAAATGCAGATAACCGCTTTCTTTGTCATCATGTTAAATTGCTTAATTTTCACCACCATCAATGCCAAAGGTAAATTGTCACCTTCTCGCGCCAAAAGGTGGGGCATGTTTTGGCTTGCTTCTATCGCTTTCTTTTTTATATTGGGGTTATTCTTTAATATATATGAAGAGCAAGACGAATTTAGAGCGACTTTATCAAACTACGCATCTTTGGTAATACTGGGTTATTTCGTATTTAGGTTCTTTAATCGACATAAGCTCAATGCGCAACGCCAAGCTCTAAAAGACGCCAAAATCGCAAGCGTCGCTATGCCACCAGCGACGGATACGGACAGCATGCTGAATACCAGTTACCAAGTAGCGGCTATGGATGAAGGCGATCTAGAAATCGTACAAATCATCGAGCACATGTTTTCCCAAGAAATGCTAAATGACGATGCTGAATTAGTGCATTATGCCGATTCACGCATTGAGCTTTATATATGTTATCTAGACTACTATCCAAAGCTAGGATTCTATAATCTATTTGATTTTTGTACTAACGAAGTTATTCCCAGAATGGTTCATCTATTACCAAATAGCGACACTGCATGGCGATATCTGCTTATGATCCAACAACTAGGGTTGGGCGTATTTTTAAATCATTTCAAATCACATCAATCTTTTACAATCCATCTTGACGATGCGTTTCGGTATACTGGTACCTCCAGTCCCGAGAGTATTACGCCAAAAGCCTGGTTGCAAGCGGTTAATATATCCATTCTAACACGCCAGCAAGGCAGCATTGATTATCTCAAAGAAATTAATCTAAGTGAGTTTCAATGCAGTCCAGATCAAGTGCCATGCACAACCTTTGAGCTTGCTCTTATCGAGTTGTATCAGGCATTGCTCACCAGTGACTCTGACATAACGCCAGCGTTAACTAACATCTGTAACGATGACGTTTCCAACCGTGAGGGTGAAGAGCATTTATATGCTCGAACTATTCAATATCCGCTCACTAAAGTGATACAAGGAATGTTCAGCGACGCGCAAGCGTTTAATCAAGCGATACAACAAGCGTTGGAACTACATCATAAATATTATCTCAGTCGCTCCCCACTGCAACAAAAAAGAGAGCTATACTCGCTCCCCCTTACTGCGCTTACAATTTTAGCGCATGATATTTTTGGTTTTAAGCTACATCAGCAAAGTCAGTATATTCCTCACTGGCTTGCTTACCCAAGCTTTGACTAAACCATGCTTCAACCTCTCGGTTTTATGGAGCGGCCAGGCTTTTCCTCAAGCGGTTTATCTGGCCATCGGTGTTTTGGATATCGACCACGCATTTCTTTGGCCACCTCAAAATAAGAAGTTTGCCAAAAGTTGCCTAAATCGCTGGTGGTTTGGATTGGCCTTTTCGCTGGAGATAACAGCTCGAATCGCACCGGGACTTGACCATTAGCGAGCATCGGCGACGTCAATTGACCAAACATTTCTTGTAACACCACAGAAACGGTTGGCCCTTGGTGCTCATCGTAGCGGATCGCGACTCGCTTATCGCTTGGCGTAACATAAAACTCAGGTGCTTGCGCTTCGAGTTGCTGTTGCTGATCCCAAGTGAGTGTCGCTTGAAGCAGATTAAAAATATCCAGTTGCTTCAGTTGTTTGATAGTGTTTACGCCCGTCAAATAGGGCAATAACCAAGTATCAAGCTGCGCCATCAAACTTGCCTCAGATATCTGTGGGAAGGTATTCAAGTGCTCACTTAACCATTTAGCTCGAGCAAGCCATGCGTGACTTTTTGCCGACCAATTGAGCAGACCAAGCCCTTCCGATGTGAGAATATCCTTCACACATTGGGCAAACGCTTCTTTGGGAATTTGACTCAGGTTTTGCTCCTTTAATACTAGAGCATGATATTTAACTTGTTGACGGCCCTGAATCGCCTCCTTTTTACTATCCAGTTGATACCGCACCACCTCACTCAAATATGGCGCTAGTTGCTCAAGTAATGTGCCCTTTTCAATTGCGCAGCTAAGAAATACCAAGCCATCCTTATTTTTGCCATCCACATCACAAACAATCAAGTAGGCCTGACCTTGCAGCGGATCGCCGTCACGTAATGTTACTCCCCGTCCATTCGCAAGCAAGTAGCGGTTATCCCCTTGAGGACGTTTTTGTGCAGCTCTGTCAGGAAAGGCATGGAGCAATAAAGTAGGCACTAAGATTTGAATATCTACAAGGGTGATTGCTTCACTCTTGAGCTTAATTCCCAGTTTGTGTGCAAATGATTTGGCCAATTTTACGGCCTGCTCTGCGGCAGCTCTGTGCAAGCGATATGCTTTGGCGGCACGGGTACGGTCTTGAACAAACTCAATCAATGCTAAAACTCGCTCACATACGTCACTTGTGTTGGCTTGCACTAAAATATCTCGCTCGCTTAATATCGCCGCCAAAAAACAAGCAAGTTGTTGCTCAATAGACGTCTCACATCGCAGTAGCATGCTAGCAAGACGAGGCGAAACACCCAGTTGTAGTGCACGCTGCCCAGCAGTTAACACTTTATTATGCGCATCGACCAAGCCAAGCGATTGATTTAATTGACAGGCCACCGAAAAATGTTGCACCGGTGGCGGTGTTAGCCAATTCGCGTCCTTGTATTGAGTCACCCCCCACGCACTTAGCTCTAACGCTAAGTCAGATAGGTCAGTGGTGGTGATTTCTTCTGGCTGAAAGTCACGTAAATTATTATGCTCGCTTTCGCGCCAAAGACGTAAACAGTGACCTGCGCGTAGACGACCTGCACGCCCGGCTCGTTGTGTTGCTGATGCCTTTGAGATCATCACCGTATCGAGTCGAGAGAGACCGCTTTTAACATCATAGGTTAAGCGTTTTTCAAGGCCAGAATCTATAACCACAGTGATCCCGGTAATAGTCAAACTGGTCTCAGCAACATTAGTCGCAAAAATAACACGCCTGGATGCACCATCGCTTTTATTGAGCACCTTTTCTTGCTCAGATAAGGGTAATCCGCCGTACAAAGGCATAAGCTCAATATTACTTTGGTCAAGTACTTGGCAAGCCTCAATGCAGCGCTGAATATCAGCCTGTCCGGGTAGAAAAACCAGTACATCACCATCGCCTTGCAGAGTGAAAGCATGGCGCAGCGCACTTAACACATGATCCGCCAAGTAACGGCTCGCTTTTCCGATATATTCAACTTCAACAGGATAGGTTTTACCTGGGCAAGATAACTTTGGTGCGCCATTCAGATAGTTAGATAGTAGCTCCGTGTCTATGGTGGCAGACATCACCAACAATTTGAGGTCATCTCGATACGCCTGTTGCACTTCAAACGCGAGCATTAAGGCTAAATCCGCATGAATAGAACGTTCATGGAATTCATCAAAGATAATAAGTGCAACATCACTAAGTTCAGGATCCGCTTGAAGACGTCGAGTCAATACGCCTTCGGTGACGATTTCCAAGCGGGTGTTGGATGAAACACGTTGCTCGTTTCGGATTTGATAACCAACTCGATCACCGACCGATTCTCCCAACTGTTTGGCTAAAAAGGTCGCAATAGATTTTGCCGCCACACGACGTGGCTCAAGCATAATGATTTTTTTACCGGAAAAAATATCAGCTTGCAGTAAACGCAGTGGCACTAAGGTCGATTTACCTGCGCCGGGTTCGGCCTGCAATACTAAACGGTTATCATTGGATAAGGTGGAAATAATCTCAGGTATAAAGGCTTCAATCGGCAGCAAAACTCTAACACTTTATTATTCTATCTTGCTCAATATGATACACCTAAACTTGATGCCGCCAAACAGCCGAATTCGCTTAACGAGTATTACAAGCGTAAATAAGATCGGATAGATTTGACCATGTTTTTAGTTTGCCCGCTTGTAAGTATGAGCGTAGATTTTGCACCACATGCTCGGCTGGACTTTGCATTTCCTCGTCTCCGGTATGGACACCAACCCAAGCATTACGATGAGATTCTTTCGCCAGATATAAACCACCGTCGGCTAACTCCAACACGTGCTCCCAGCTAAGCTTATCTGGTTGTGTTGGGTCAAACGGGAATGGCGCAAAGCCAATTGAACATGTACAGTTAATCGTTTGATCGTTCACCACAAATGGATAGCTCTCCACTTGGCGACGGATCCGTTCTGTTACTTCGTGTGCAGCCGCTCTGTCCATATCCGGCATCACCAGCAAAAACTCTTCTCCACCCCAACGCACTAAAATATCTGACTCTCTTGTGCATTGCTTAAGGATTTCAGCAAAGTCTTGCAGCACAATATCTCCTGCCGCATGGCCAAAGCTGTCATTGATATTTTTAAAGTGATCAATATCAACAATGACAAAAATCAGATCGGCGTTCTGTTGTCTTTGCGGAACTTGCCACTTTTGTCTGTGTACCTCAATGGTACTATCAATCATACTAAAAAAGTGGTGTCGATTGCTAAGCCCAGTTAAGCTATCAGTGAAGCTTAGGGTTTGCAAACGCTTGTTTCGTTCCGCCAACTCCTCAGTACGTTGCGCAACCTGACTCTCTAACAGCTTGGTGTAACGGCGATTCTGCCATCGCCAATAAAATACCAGCACCAGAGTAAATGCAAGCAAGGCTATCAATAGCCAACGCTGCTGGCTTAATCTAGCGTTTTCTATCTGTTGTTGGTGCGCCATAATCTGTTTTGCCTGCTGGGCATTATCACGCTCCAATTCGTTAAGCGCTTGTTTTTGCTGAGCAAGAGAGTACTGTGCTTCTAGCTTAAGTAATTTGTTATTGCGCTTTTGCAAATTCAGTGACTGCTCAGTAACAGCGTAGCGCTTTAGATAGCGATGTGCCTGCTGATAATCGCCTATTTGAGCATGGGCTGAGGCCAATAGCCATTGTAACTGAGATTGAAAGAGTAAAAAACGTGTACCAAGTGTGTCTCTTAGCCCGGCCTGAGCTAACTCAATTGACGTTGCAAAATCACCACTTTGTAAAGCGACTCTGGCACGCTGCACCGTCGACATTATCCGCATTCTTCGATTTTGAACCAGATAACCCGCATCGTCTAAATCATCTAGAATTTGCTTGGCTTGTAAGTATTCACCAAGCTGTAAATGAGCCCACGAACGTGTGAGTTTTAACTGTGCGATAGTCTCTTGCCGAATACCT
This sequence comes from Pseudoalteromonas sp. Isolate6, assembly GCF_022398435.1. Classification (NCBI taxonomy): domain Bacteria; kingdom Pseudomonadati; phylum Pseudomonadota; class Gammaproteobacteria; order Alteromonadales; family Pseudoalteromonadaceae; genus Pseudoalteromonas; species Pseudoalteromonas sp. Isolate6. The sequence continues at coordinate 7,397 of NZ_JAKEVK010000045.1, forward strand.
GAAATCTCAGGTACGAAAGAAGACTTTAGCGCTAAACGATAAGCTCCCCTATCCATATTCAAGCGCGACTGCCAAAGACTGATATCGGCTTTTATTTGGGCATTATCATCAATTTGCTCAGCCAGCAATGACGCTTTATCCAAATAACGCTGTGCTAACTCATAGCTCTCTAAGTCAATATCAAGGTGAGCAATGGCAAGATATGTGTTTGCTTTTAAAAACTTATTATTATCCGCTTCGGCCAACTGCAACGCTTGTTGGTGTAAGTCTAGACCATCCTCAAACTCACCAAAGTGTTGAACTATACTTCCTTCTAATAATAATGCTTTGATTTGCAAAGGCTTATTACCTTGCGCACGCGCTTGCTCTCGCAGCGCTCTAATCTCCGGTAATAAAGACAAGTCATAATCTTGTTCAGCAGACGTTTGTAGCGCGTTTAAATTGCGCTGTATTTGCTCTGATGGTTCGTAAGCAAAAACACAAAATGTAATTAGAGAGCTCATCATTATGCAAAGCGATACAACGGCTGGTTGCATTAGTTTTCTCCCACCAGCATTTTAGCGTTAGCTACCTGCCAATTCGCCACTTTTTTGTTGATAAAACCGGATTCTGTCAGCGCCCTTCTAATCACACCTCGTCGTTTCAGTATCCTTAACCCACGATTGAGTGCCGCAAATATTTGCTCACCTTCAGGGTGGTTTTTACTGACGACAAAATGTCGAGAGTCTGGTAAGACAACCTTAATATTCTCGATTGGGACATATTCTTTACCCTCAAAATTTAAGGTTAAAGAGTCACTCACGCTAAAGTTAATCAACATGGTATCGACCACATCGCTTTCTACCATTGCTAACATGGTTTCCCATGGGCCAATAAAACTCACCATATGTAAATCGGTATTCATCAAAGCACGCCAATCCACTTCCCATTGCGGATTAGACACAACATTCAACTGTCTTAGCTGCGAAAGCGGCGTTTGTTGCAGTGCGACATTGCGTTTAGTGACGTATAGCCCAGCTTCGTAATCTCCTACTTCAACAATCGGATCTGAGATAAATAGTGAGCCGCGATAGTCCACTATATTTTCATGCCAAACACTGCGAGCAAGGATGAGGCTTTCCCCAGCGATTAGATCAGAAAACTCTAGAATATTCACCGAAGGCTTTGGATTAAATATGACTTTACGTGTTTCACCACCAAGAAACAGGGCCTGCTGTAAAAGCACCATTTCGATGATTTCAATATGAGAACCATTTGTGCTTGGGAAAAAAGAATCTACATCTAAAACGTCACGACCGGCAAGAAAGTCCTCATAACGCTGACTAAAATTTTCGCTACTGATAATATCAACAACCAGCTGATTGCTCCCCCAACCGAGATTGGAAATAAAAAGGAGTGAAAACAACCACTTCATCTTCATTATTGAGCAAAGCCTTATTATTAACCATTATTCAATCCAGTATACTTGAATTTAGCTCACTCTGTTAACTACTAAACAACATATTCTAATGAATTTGGATTTGAAATTTATCAGTCTGCAAATAAACGTTAAAACTCAAAAAAGTGAAGGTAATAAAAAAAGCCTAGCTTAACTCAGCCTTAGATTAAGTTAAGCTAGGCTTCAATTCAGTTATTATGCGGTTTCATATCCTATATTAGGACCAAGCCAACGCTCCGCTTCTTCTAACGACATCCCTTGACGCGCGGCATAGTCTTCTAGCTGATCTTTTTGGATACTCGCAACGGCAAAGTACTTAGAATCTGGATGCGAGAAGTACCAACCCGACACCGCAGCTCCCGGCCACATGGCGTATGAACTAGTCAGCTTCATACCGATACGGTTTTCGACATCTAACAGTTGCCAAATTTTTTGTTTCTCGGTGTGCTCAGGGCACGCTGGATAACCAGGCGCAGGGCGGATCCCTTGATAGTTTTCACGAATAAGCTCTTCATTACTTAGTGCTTCATCCGCAGCAAACCCCCAGTGCACTTTACGCACTTGCTCATGCAGATATTCGGCAAATGCCTCGGCTAAGCGATCTGCAACTGCCTTAACCATAATCTTGTTGTAGTCATCTTGCTTAGCATCAAATGCCTCGGCCAAGTCGTCTTCTTCAAGGCCGCCAGTGACGGCAAATGCGCCGAAATAATCAGGTGTGCCTTTAGGTGCAATATAATCCGACAAACAATAGTTAGGAAAATCGGTTTTCTCGGTTTGCTGGCGCAGCTGACATGACGTAACCAAGACTTCACTTCGTGACTCATCTTTGTAAATCTCAATATCGTCACCCACGCGGTTAGCCGGGAACAAACCAATCACACCAAGTGGCTGCAAACTACCATCTCGCTCTAGTTGATCTAACATGGCATTGGCATCATGAAACAGTTTTTGCGCCTCTTCACCAACCACTTCGTCTTGCAGAATACGTGGATATTTACCAGCCAATGACCAAGTCATAAAAAATGGCGTCCAGTCGATGTAATCGCGCAGAGTTTTGATGCTCACATCTTTAAACTCAGTGATCCCCAACTTACTTGGTACCGGTGGCGTATAGTTTTGCCAATCAAGTTTTACCGCATTATCCCGAGCTCGCGCTAAGGTAACCGGTTTTGAGCGTGGCTTTTTACGCGCTTGTTGCTCTCGCACTTTGACGTATTCATCCGCGGTTTTTGTTAAAAATTCTGGCTTTTGTGTTTTACTTAGCAGGCTAGATACCACACCAACCGCACGACTGGCGTTGTTGACGTAAATCACACCTTTGTCGTACTGGGGTTCAATTTTAACCGCCGTATGCGCTTTCGATGTGGTTGCACCACCAATGAGTAGGGGAATCTCAAAGCCGCGACGCGTCATTTCTTTTGCAACATGCACCATTTCATCAAGGGAAGGCGTAATAAGACCCGACAGGCCAATGACATCAGCGTTTTCGTCAATGGCCGTTTGCAGAATTTTCTCTGCCGGCACCATTACACCCAAGTCCACGACTTCATAGTTATTACATTGCAGTACCACGCCCACAATGTTTTTGCCTATGTCGTGTACATCGCCCTTAACCGTGGCCATGATCACTTTACCGTTACTCGAGCCTTCTTCTTTTTCGGCCTCAATGTAAGGGTCAAGGTAGGCAACCGCACGCTTCATCACTCGAGCAGATTTCACCACTTGAGGCAGGAACATTTTACCCGCGCCAAACAAGTCGCCAACCACGTTCATACCATCCATCAGAGGTCCTTCAATCACTTGAATTGGCTTATCAAACTGTTGCCGACAAGCCTCGGTATCCTCGTCGATAAACTCGGTGATCCCTTTAACTAAGGCGTGCTCCAAGCGTTTTTCAACTGGCCAAGAACGCCACTCTAAATCTTCCTGTTTTTCGGCTTGCGCCATGCCAGAGTATTTAGGTGCGATCTCAACCAATCGTTCGCCAGCACCGGCGTCGGTATTGAGGATCACATCCTCAACGGCATCACGGAGCTCTTTTGGAATATCGTCATACACGGCTAACTGACCGGCATTAACGATCCCCATATCCATACCTGCTTTAATCGCATGGTAAAGAAACACAGAGTGGATCGCTTCACGCACAGGGTTGTTACCACGGAATGAGAAGGATACGTTCGACACGCCCCCTGACACTTTACAATGCGGCAGGTTTTGCTTAATTCTGCGCGTACCCTCGATAAATTCAACGGCGTAGTTATCATGTTCTTCGATACCCGTTGCGACCGCGAAAATATTTGGGTCAAAAATAATGTCTTCTGGCGGAAACCCAAGCTCATCAACCAAGATTTTGTAAGAGCGCTGACAGATCTCAAACTTTCTATCTGCGCTCTCCGCTTGACCAACTTCATCAAACGCCATCACCACCACGGCTGCACCAAAACGTTTGATAATTTTAGCTTGGTGAATAAATGGCGCCTCACCCTCCTTTAAGGAGATTGAGTTTACGATGGCTTTACCTTGAATACATTTCAGGCCCGCTTCAATGACTTCCCATTTAGACGAGTCAACCATGATGGGAACTTTTGAAATATCCGGCTCTGACGCTATCAGATTGAGAAACTTTACCATCGCTGCTTTTGAGTCCAACATGGCTTCATCCATGTTGATATCAATTACCTGAGCACCATTTTCAACTTGCTCTCTGGCAACATCTAATGCAGTTTCGTAATCTTCTTCTAGAATAAGGCGCTTAAATTTTGCCGATCCCGTTACATTGGTACGTTCACCGACATTAGTAAATACTGCGGTTTGTGTCATGGTGAATTCCTAATTTAAGTTACAGGCTTCAAGACCAGCCAAACGCATCCGCACTTCGATGTCAGGCAAGCTACGCGGCTGGGTTTGCTCAAGGCCTCTCGCGAAGGCGCGAATATGCTCAGGTGTGGTCCCACAGCAGCCGCCAACAATATTAATAAACCCTTCTTTACCCCAATCGATAATCTCTTTTGCCATGTCGTCGGCTTCAAGGTCGTATTCACCAAACTCGTTAGGCAGCCCAGCGTTTGGGTGCACCGAAGTAAAGGTCTCACAAACCCGTGACAGCTCTTCTACATATTGTCTTAATAAATCTGGGCCTAGCGCGCAGTTGAGGCCGATAGAGATTGGCTTAATATGGCGAATAGAGTTATAAAACGCCTCTGTGGTTTGCCCTGACAGCGTACGCCCTGACGCGTCGGTTATAGTACCTGAGATCATCACAGGTAATCTCACCCCAGCTTGCTCAAAAGCTTCCTCCACACCATAAGACGCGGCTTTGGCATTCAGGGTATCAAAAATAGTCTCAATCAAAATAAGGTGCGCACCACCTTCAATAAGGGCAAGCGTTGACTCGACATAAGCTGCAACCAACTTGTCGAAAGTGATATTGCGAAAACCAGGGTCGTTTACATCAGGAGAAATCGAACAGGTTTTTGACGTTGGACCAAGTACACCTGCCACATAGCGAGGCTTGCCGGGGTCTTGGGCGGTAAATTCGTCGCACACCGCACGTGCGAGCTTCGCCGATTCGAGATTAATCTCTCGACTCAGGCTTGCCATATCATAATCTTCCATTGAAATAGTGGTGGCATTAAAAGTATTGGTTTCAATGATATCCGCGCCAGCAGCTAGATAATCGCGATGGATCTGTTTGATTATCTCAGGCTGCGTCAAACTTAACAGATCGTTGTTGCCTTTGATAAGGACATGCCAATCTTTGAAGCGCTCACCGCGATAGTCTTGTTCTTCTAATTTGTGCTTTTGGATCATGGTTCCCATTGCACCATCTAAGATCAGAATACGTTGCTGCATTGCTTGCTTAAGCTGCTCTGCTATTTGCTCACCGTTTACGGCTACATTATTCGGCATAATTGTTAGTCCTTACATCTTGGCTAACTAAGTTAATATCATAAGGTGTGGTTTGGTAAACATAGTAGTTTAACCAATTTGAGAATAACAAGAATGCATGGCTTTGCCATGTCTTAGATGGACGTTTGCTGGCGTCATTCTCAGGAAAATAGTTTTCAGGCTGCGGTGCGTTGGCCATTTTTTCACAATCGCGAAGGTATTCTTTTTGTAGCGTATCGGCGTCGTATTCAGGATGACCGGTAATATAGACTTGGCTACCTGAGTGATTTTTAATTAAGTAAGCGCCCACTTTTTCAGAGCCAGCTAATACCACGAGATCTTTACACGCATTAATTTTATCGATGTCGATGTGGCCGTAGCGTGAGTGTGGCACCAAAAACTCATCATCAAAACCACGAGTGAGCGCCCCGTGGTCAAAATAACAGTGATGCTTAAATACGCCGCACAGTTTGTCATTTTTGAGTACTCGCTTTAACCCATAATGGTGATACAAACCGGCATGTGCGGCCCAACAGGAAAACAGGGTTGAAGTAACATGGTGCTCAGCCCAATCAAAAAACGCCTGTAATTCCTGCCAATACACCACATCGTCATATTCAAGATGCGCCAGCGGCGCACCGGTGACGATCAAAGCATCATAGTTTTGCTCTTTCACATCCGAAAAATAGCGGTAAAACATATCTAGATGCTGCTCTGAGTTTTCAGAGCTGCGGTGGGTGTCCAGTCGCAACAAATCAACATTCACCTGCAAAGGGGTATTTGCCAGTAATCGGATAAATTGCACCTCAGTCTCCACCTTATTCGGCATCAAGTTTAATATCGCGAGCCGCATTGGGCGGATCTCTTGCGTTGATGCACGACTTTGTGGCATCACGAACACATTTTCATGACGCAATTGGGCAATGGCTGGGAGTTCGTCGGTGACGGTGATTGGCATGTGCTGCTCCAGACTAATCGAATGGCATTATTATGGACAAAAACTGGAAAATTTCAACCTCTAGATGTATGGACGTCTAAACATTAGTAATAATAATTTGATGCTTCATCTCTCACTGATTATTTCAATTTATGTATACTTGCCATCAAATAAATAAACACAAGAAACTTGATATTTATGATTGGTATTGGCGAAGCGGCAGCGATTGGGGCGGCTGGGGTATGGGCTGGCTCAACTATACTGTATAAACGATTTAGCCATCACCTTAGTCCATTTGAGTTGAACGTCAGCAAAGGCGTCATCGCTTCTGCTTTGATGATCTTCTGTTTGTTCATCGCAGGTGATGCTATGTACCCGACCTTACTCTCGAGCTGGGGCTGGCTGATAGCCAGTGGGGTACTGGGCATAGCGATTGGTGACAGCGCCTACTTTGCCGCGCTTAGAAATATAGGCCCTGCTCGCACTTTGGTAATTGAAAGTCTTGCACCTGCTATCGCGGGGATCTTAAACATTGTACTTCTTGGTGTTTATCTCAGCGCATCCGCTTGGCTCGGCATTGCAGTGACGACTGTTGGTGTGATGCTGGCGATTAAGCCAAGTAGAAGCCAGCCAGTATTAGACAAAAAACATTATCTTTTGGGAGTCTGCTTTGCACTCACGGCTGCCACTTGCCAAGCTGCGGGTATGGTACTGTCCAAAGGTGCGCTAAATAACGAAAGCATTAGTAGTTTGTGGGCGGCACTTATCCGCTTGGGATCCGGCACCTTATTTGTGGCCTTTATTGTTGTTTATTTGAAATCACAATGCCTGTTTAAAGCACTCACGCTTAAACAAATCGACGGTAAAAACTGGTTATTCGTTGCAGTGTTTTTTGGCACTTTTATTGGGCTTTGGCTACAGTTGATTTCCGTTAATCATACTGATCCCGCAATCGCACAAACCATCTTTGCAACGGCACCACTCATGGTGATGACGATTGGACTACTGCGCAGAGAAGCGATTACTAAGTCTATGGTGTTTGGGGGTCTAATTGCTTTGGCTGGGGTATTTTTATTGCTAAAGGGATAGCCAATATGCACACTTAATATGTGTGCATATTGTCCTGAGTTTGGGGTTAATTTGCTACCGAAATAGAAACTGTCGCTGGCGCGCTTATAATATCATAAAGGTTATTACCCTTAATGCGATATTGGAACGAATCCTGACCAACGAACCCAGCTTTAGGTGTATAGGTAATGGAGTAGTCACTGTTAACAGATACTGTACCGTTAGCTGGTGAGCTAAAAATCTCAACACCATAGTAATAGGGTACGCCACTATCGTTATCTTTAACGTATACATCAACAGACTGGCCTGCAAAGGTTTGTGCCAAGTCATCACTCGGATACACATCGTAATTACCACCAAACGCTTGGTCTAAGCTAACTCTGATCTCTCCCCACTCCGATGTTTCTCCAGCGGGATTAACAATGCGAAAAGAAATCGTATCTATCTTTTGGTTACCGTTGTCTTCGCCTGAAAAATAAAGCACCTTACCCTTAAATTTAACCCAACGCCTGTCTAATGTGTTGTATGCAACGGCCTGACCGTATGTAGTGTAAACTTTGTCATAAAAGTCAATTTGATCGTAGCTTTTGCTACTATCCAATTGAATACGTAGCTCACTATTTGGATAATTAGGATCAGTCACGTTGCCATCGGCAAAGATATTAAATTCCTCTTGGATGTTTAACCCAGCATTGTACTCAAATATGGCTTTATCAAGCTGAGGAGCTGCACTCACTAATGGTGCAAATAACGTAACACCGACGCTAAGTGACTTTAGCCACATTGTATTTAACTTCATTTTTATTTCCTTATGGATTGATTTCCAGCTTCTTCAGCTGGGCCTTAATTAGCAACAAGACCATACCAAAAACACATTAAACTAACAATATTAACAAATAGAGACTTGGTTGTTCTGACAAGATTAAACAACAGCAGCTAGACAGGAACAAAATACAAAAAAGCAGTCAACCTGAGATTTATTAAAGGCAAACACGACTTTTTGTTATCACTATATTAATATGTAAAAACAATGTATCTAGACTAATCTTTATGCCTTTGCTTTTAGCTTTACTGCTCGTTGTGTTACCGGCGCAGGGTTCAGAATGCCCAAGTGCTAATAATGCTAACCTCACAAGCCAAATTTTGTCTTGTAAGCAACATCTTGAAACCCTTGAACCCAACAGTGCCCAAGCTTTTGATACACGTCTTGAGCTTGTTAGCTTGTATCGTCGAGCGGGTGACATAAAGCTCAGTAATCAAATACTGGATGAGTTGATGGCATGGAAGTTAACCACACTCCAACGCTTTCAGGTGTTAAGACAAAGTGGTATTAATCGTTACCGCCAGCGCAATTATATTCAAGCGCTGGGGAGCTTCCACGAAGCGCAAGTGCTTGCGGCTAAATTGCAACAAAACGAACTCCTGGGTAAATCGGCCAACGATTTAGCTAATGCTTATCAGGCACTTGGAGATCTAGATACCGCCCTCACTTTATTTTTAGAAAGCTACCAAATAGCGAAAGCAACAAATGACCTGCAGAGACAAGCGATCACGCTTAACAATTTAGGGAATGTGTCAAGGGATATTAATCAGTTGGACGATGCCATTCTCTCATTTCGTCAAGCCCATGCACTCCACCAGCAAGCCGGCGACCAAACTAAAGCGAACCACACCTTGCTAAGCATCGCGGAAGTATTTTACAAAAAGCGCGACTACAAAAAAGCAACTGAAATCATTGAAGATTTACTTCAACCGTTGACACAAAGTGGTGCCTATACTCAATTGTCTCGAGCCTATTTATTATTGGCCGAAATCGCCATTGCTCAAAATCATATCACTCAGGCACAACAGCAACTCGCTTCATTCAAACGCACTCGGCAACTAATTCAACACGGTAAAGTTGATCAGCGAGCTCTGCTTATTGAAGCCAAACTCAAGCAGCTTGAGGGTGATAACCTAACTGCACAAACGTTACTTAAACAGGGGCTTGAAGCACATAATCAGCAAAATAGTCAGCTTACCGAATTATTTTACATCGCCTTATTGCAGTCCCAGCTACAAACACACGCTTATAAAGAAGCGGTCGAGACTGCACAGCGTTATAATGACATGCTTAAAAGTAGTCGTGTACAAAGTGAAAACCTTTATCAATTTCGCCTTCAGAGCGCTAACGTCTTGACCGCGCCTGAACGCCAAACAGAGACAAGTATTCTGTCTCATATATTCATTGGGCTTGTCGCATTTTTAACAGGAGTGCTGGTTACTTACTGCGCTATTCACTATACCACCCGTACCAGTACCCATGGAGTGCACAGTAAACATACGAGCATTGACGAACAGGCCGCAAGACAATTAATGGTTGAGGTAATGACACTTACTTTGGCGCTTTGGGAGCAAAGTAGTGGCAAAACTCGTGTCGAATTAGCGGAAGAAAGCAAAGTGTGGAAAGTGAATATAGATGATGGTCGCTTACGAGTGCGCACTCTTGAACGCTATCTTAATATCAAAACGCTGCCCAAAAAGCCGCGTATTCGAAATATTGTTACCACGGCACAATATGTACTCACTCAATGCCAAGGCGCTAATTTCGATACTGCACCTCTTTGTGAAAAAGTTGCACAACTGGAACAAATCTTAGCGTGCTCCAACGCTACTTGATGTCTACAACAAAGGGGCTTTCGCCCCTTCTGGTATTAACAAGCCCTAGTTAACCGTCGCAGTCTCACATAAATAGCACGCTAAAGTCACGCCCATACCGGCCTCATATTCTTGGTGGTGACGGTCTCCTTTGAATTCAAAAGGCCCTTCAAAGCGTGGATACACTGTCACATCAGGTTTTAAGCTATTACTAAAGCCTTTCATATTTTGGTGTAGAGATTGACACATTTTATTACCCATATCATACGCAAGTCGCCAGTCATCAAACTGGCCACAATCTAGTTGTGGTGTAATGCGACCAGAAATACTTTGCTTAGGACTGGTGCAAACGTTACTTCCTTCACTGTGTAAATATTTAAAGGTCCCAGCTGTTAATGTCATTTTACCTAGCAGAATCGTTTGCCGCTTTGGACATTTCGCCCCATCAGCAACTTCGAGCTGCGCTATCATTTCTGGGCTATGGGCTTGTACAAAACTCGCAATCAAAGTTGCTCCCAATACTATTACTCGTTTCATAACTGTCTCCTTATTGGTTATGACACCGTTATTAGAGTGCGAATGTACTTACGCTGAGACTCCAATAAAGGCGATAGCAAAATCCTGCCTCAAGCGAATATTGATTGCAGCAAAAGTTACGGGGCAATTGGGTAAATTCGGGTAAAAATATAAGCAGACCTTTGATATTTAAGTTTTTATTTACCACAGCTTGATATCAACACTTACCTAACCCAATGCGTCCGTTTAATATCAAAGGTTTTACCCAAGTTGACCCTAACTGGCCCTACAACCTCCTATTCAATCGCTGAAAAAGTTTCCAACATCACAAGGCAAGTTAACAATGCATGAGGCATGTTGACTCAGCACAACGATGAAGGAATAGAAAAATGAAACAGAGAAATTTCACCCCCAAATTAGTCAGCCTAGTTACCAGCACGTTGTTACTGGGTAGTATTTCGCTACAAGCCGCAGAAGAATATGGAGAAATGGCCCCCTCTAAAGTAAGCCCAGAAGCGTGGCAAGCCATTTCAAACTGGTCTCAAGACCGTGTTTCCTTGCTTGAATATATCTCCGACAACGACGAAGAATATGAATTAGACCGCTACGTGGATAGCTTGATCCGCGGCTATCGAGATGGGGAGATGCTTAGCCAAGCAAAAGCTCTAGATCAAAATGTGTTATCAGCATGGGAAAATGCTTTTACCGAGCAAGCGCCTGAAGATAACTTTTTCTTTACTCGATATCTTATTCAATTTAAACCGACGGTATTCGAAAAATGGACTCAACAGCAAAAAATGCCAACGCTCAGCCAACATTTAGAGCGAAATGCATCGCAGCTTTACAGCACTTGGCACAAGGAGTACGCAGCTCCTAAACGTAAAGGGCTCTCGGTACTTGAATACGATAGGACGCTACCGTCAGATACTCTTGCCGAATTAAAAGAATTGCTGACTAAAAAACCCATCTTCGGGCCTAAGTCACAATGCTCATGTCAGATGGTGACCCCTTCAACCAGCACAGGTCAAGTAGTCACTAACTACCCATCAACCCAAACGCCTTGGAGCACATCCACCAGCGATGGTAGTGGTTTTTCTAAGCACCATGCTTATGTCAATACCTCAGCCTACGGCGCCTTTCACTCAGCTAAGGGGAAACGTTGGTCAAAAAATAAAGCGCTCAGTTTCGATAACACCTCAGCCCATAACTCGACAGAGTTCCACGTCAAAATGTTGTGTGCAGACACCGGGGGATTTGCATGTAATCAAAGCAATGCCTGTTCGGGCAATTTAGAAGTCAGAGGCACTTATTCAGCTCGCTACCATGTAACTGGGCAAGCTAAAAAAATCTGGTCAAAAGGTACCAACTCACACGCAACCGACGGCGCAAAATTTGCGGTCGATTTGCCAGGATCTGCACCTGAAGTCATCTTGTTTAATAAAGCCGGTGGCGCAGCCATGGGATACAACACCACATGGAATTTAAACTCCACCATTGGAGTCGTCAAAGCCGCACTTGGCATTACTTCTGCAATCGTTAATGGCAACCCTGGCAGCTTGCTTGACGGTCAATTGGCCGATGCGCTTATCACCAACTTGGCAGGCATGATCACGCGTTCGGGTAATCAAGCCAGTGTTACCACCACAATGCGCGCGCGCTTTGATTCGTCCGACGTCAGTCCTTTTCTGTTGCAACCCAATGAGGTGTATCACTTTACCCTTGATTCAAAAGGTCGGGTACAAGCCAGAGGCTACGGTGGTTATTCGGACAGTCATTACGAATATGGTAGCTCAGGCGCGGTGATGTATGCGGCAAATCACTTTACCTGCGGCAGCAATGTCAATGCTCCAGCACCAACAGGATTATGGTTCTATTCGTCACAATCCGGTCCAGATAGCGACGCGTCGTTACGTAGTGACGTTGAAAACTGGCTCTCTGTCCAGCTCAACAAACCCGTTAATGCAGGCCAACGCCAAGGCATCATTCACTAGGTTTTTGTTAAGGGTGGCTATACGCTGCCCTACTCCAATAAGGAAAGATTATGAATAAGTTCATCGCCACCACGCTTACCTGCTGGGCTTTGTCTTTAAGCGTTAACGCCTCAGCAGAGTCAGAGCACTACGATACATCAACCTTACCGCTATTATTTCACGCAGGACAACAAGGTTATCAAGCCCTTTCACCTTGGTATTCTTTTCAGTATCAGGACCAAAGGATCACCTTACAAACATGCGCAGAAGATGCCTGCAAACAAACGTTGCAATTTCCCCGATTAGAGCAAACCGCACCATTCAATAGCGAGACGTATGAGCCCAGCTATCAAGGTGAAGCTGGAAACATGAAAAAGTTAGAGAGTTACTCTCAACTCCAGCTCGGTTATCTAAAAGAAAACAGACTCTATGCCAGCGGCAATCAACGGCGCTTACTGTTCACGTTACAACTCGCCTCGGGTAAAGCTGAGTTACCCTTTGTATTTAATGATAACTATGACGAATCTCTGGCAAAAGATAAGTCATCCCTTACTCGAAGTTCCCCCTCCTGCGCCAAAGCCTGTAATACCACTTGGCAAGCATTTAGCGTGGATAAATCTGGCCAATATAGTCCGGCTATTTTTGTTCGAGATGAAACCGGAAATTGGCTTATTCAAAGTACTCACGACACCATTCGCATTGAACTTACCACCTTAATCGGACAATATCAGCCACCAGCACTGCGTCATCACCACAATGACACCACACAGTCTAGTTATTCGTTGAATGACGATAGTTTAATTGTTACTCGCCAAGCTGATAGCGTATCTCGCAATATCCTTAATCAAACTCAGGTTTTTGGCCTAAGTGATAAGCATTGGTTGCTGCTTCAAAATACCGACCTCACCCTCACGGATACCCGCTCAAATATACAAGCTAAGCGTCCAATCGCACAACTCGAGCTATCACGCATACTGGCAAGCTACCTTGATAACGATCGCTTATATTTATTAGGGTTATCACCAAGAGACGCTGTGATTAAACCATCGCAGCAAACGATTATGACGCAGTATCCAAAGCTTCATGAAGACGCCCTCGTTGCCACGTCTCTACTAGAATTGGACTTAGGGCTACAGGTTATTTCGGCCACAACGGTATTTATTCCTGACACCGAGTTTGCTGATATTCGCATTACTCGCAATGCGTGGGGAATATTGGTTAGCTCCGGCGAAGTTTCGGCACGTTCAACAACACATGCGTATGAAAGCAACCAATCGGCATCAGCAATGTCTGGCTGTCCGATGATAGCCAGTGGCTATGGTTATGGCTTGCTATGCTGGAAGGCATTAAATAACCCAACACTCACCTATACTCCCAATGCCGCAAGCACAATGATCCCAATGACGGTGGTTGACAACACAACCCCAAATCTAATGAATCAATTAGAGAACAATCAATATGGGATTATTTTTAAAAATGGGGCGACGCCAACCGATCCGGGTGGAGTGTGGACACATCCAGATAATGTTGCCACCAGTAAGGAAGATTTAGGATTGGCTGTGGCCATGTACCATTATCGCTGGGGTTCACCTGTCGCAGCGAATATCGTCTACCCATCAGGAAACCCCGCACATCCTGTGATGTTTAGAAAGGTTAAGTATCAAGCGGCGAATAGCAGTAATTTGCCACACAATGTTTGCAATCATTTTGCTGCCAGCTCAGGTTACCCTGAGTATCAAGCGGCTGATGCTTGTATGACTCAGCCAAGTTTTGGCCTATTTAGCCTCGAAGATCTTACCTTTGACCGTTGGCAAGGAGGAAATTATTATCCGAATCAAACCGTCAGCGGGCAGGATAATTCTTGGTTTCCTTGGTATACCAACTTTGTTGGCGATCCACCGGTAACAGAAATCTTTGAACAGGCCTCGAGTGCTGAAATGCTTGCACGATTGCAATTTAACCTAGCGCAGTTTGGTAAAATCAACCAAGACACCTATGTTAACGGTACGCGCTTTAGTCAAGACACAGTCACCGGCTTCTACCGCTGCAAACACCAATAATCAGCTGAGAAAAAGGATATTCGTATTCAAGACTCGCAAATTGTTAACAATGCATTAAACTTCATTCAACTGTTCAAAAAGGAATGAAGTCATGCGCATCATCATCGCCATTGCGACGCTCAATTTAATTGCTTGTAGCAGCACGTTTGCAGTCCAACAAGCGAATACCAAAGTACTAGGCGCTTACTCAATGTTCGCGCCTTCCACTACTGAAGCCCCAAATATCTACGCACGCGTCGTTGTTGACGGCGTGCTCAGCGACACCAATCAATGCCCAAGCTTGCTCTTTGGTAAAAAATCCACGCCGATGCAGTTGCGAGCAATGCGTCCAGACCAAACACATTTTCCAATCACTGTGTGCGAAGCAAAAATCTCCCCAAACACGGCTTATACCGTCAGTGGTAGCCAATTCTCGTTAGCGCCCGTGACATTCGATCCGAATAAAATTGCGGTTTTTGGCGACACTGGCTGTAAGTCATCAGTTTGCGAAAACAACACTGCCGCCGAACCGTTTAAAACCCTCGCAGAGCAAGGGGCAAAGCAACAACCACAATTGTTGCTCCATATGGGGGATTTCAACTATCGAGGTACCGGAGGTGCGATTTCTGGTGATACCTATGCTTATGATGCAGGCGATGGTGGATATGGCGGTACTAGCTGCGGTCTTAACGATACCTACTACAGTCAAAACGCGTTAAATAGCCCAAGACCAGATACATGGAGCAACTGGCAAGCCGACTTTTTTACCGCAACAACTGATCTTTCAGCAACCGCACCATGGATTTTTGCACGAGGCAATCATGAACTTTGTAGCCGAGCAGGTATTGGCTGGTTTTACTTTTTTGGCCCAGGAGCCAACCTTCCTGATGCCATTGACCAACAGCAATGCCCATCACAGGGGGATTATAACCAACCACCTAAATCTGCAAGCGCTCATATCATTGTGCAAAACTCCTATACCATCAACTTAAAGCCGCTCAGTGTTTGGGTAATGGATAGCGCCAATGCCTGTGATGCCAGTGCAGACAATGGCCTAACAAAAGTCTACCAACAGCAATATCAACGACTTAATGTCAGAAGCGAACTACTCAAAGCCAAACCCATGTGGATTATGAGCCACAGACCCATTTGGGGCGTTGAAGACCCGACAACCAAAGACACATTAAACGTAATGTTGCAAACCGCGCTGAAGAACACTAGACAAGGTAAGTTGCCTGCTCACGTAACTTTATCACTCGCAGGACACATGCATATTTATCAGTCTTCCACCTTTGCAGCCAGTACCGCGCGTCCTCCGCAAATCGTTGTCGGCAATAGCGGCGTCAGCCTTAGTGATACCGATGCCTTTAGCGAATTTGATTATGCACTTGATAGCCAAAACGCAATCGTTAACGAACAAGGTAAGTTCGGCTTTTTATCAATTAAGCTTGGCAAAGATGGCGCGTGGCAAGGAGAGTTTTTGGATGAAAGTGGTGCCGCCTTTTTAACCTGCAGCAGCAAAACTGCAGATAAACAAGCGGTATGTCGCGCGAAATAAGCGCGACTTTTACATCCTAATCACTGACAACTTGAGTTACTCGCCTTGTATCATCGTGTTTTTGATACCAAGCGAGTAGCAGCAAACGCGAGTCTTGAAATAAACATCACTACTGCTAAACCATAAACATGGTTAACACTGAGTAATAGCACGCTCGCGATCAATGTGAATATCGCAAAATGTACCGCATATGAATTATTAAACCGTATTATGTTAGCTTAGGTTTTACTTAATCAGTAACAACGCGCCGAATCATTCGAACTGTTCTAGCGTATGCATAAGACTAAACGGATGTTGTAAAAACTCGGCTTGGTAGGCTTTATTGCGAACACATTCTGGTAGCTGGTTAAACTCCAGCTCCGTTTCAACATAATCGAAATAAACGCTGGAGCTTACCGTGTTTAGCGCATTGACGAACCTTAAGACTTCTGACTGCTTTTGCACCGCTAAATTCGCGGCAACAAGTCTGGCGAATTCGCCATACTCTTCGGCTTCACATTCCCTTTTTTGGTGAATATAAAAATAAGATAAAACGATACCTCGCTGCTGCGAGGTAATATTAAGACTGCGTAATTGCTCTTCTGTAATAGCTCGCTCACTTTCGCAAGCCGCTTTTTTATCACCCAGTTGTGTTACGCTATTTAACAGCTCACTGAGGAGTGCCTTTTGAACTGGTTCAAGTTGTTCGACTGGATACTCAATAGTCGGCGTAAGATCTACTGACATTGTTTCAGCATTCGCTTGTTGTGCGAATACAAGTCCAAACAATATCGAAATGAATAGCTGGCGATTCATCAACTATCTCTTCTATCGCTCGAATCCGTAGATCTGCTCTATGCTTTTAAGATAATTAAAGTTGTTCCGAAGAAAATCCGCCTTTAGTGCGGCCTCTTTTACCGTCTCAGGTAAGGCATTAAACCTCGCTTCAGCTTCAATAAAGTGTGCATAGCGAGAAGAAGACGCAGCATTGATGGCCTCTAAAAAGGTGAAATCACTATGCTGCCCTTTCGTTGCATGATTGACGACAAGTAACTTTGAAAACTCACTAAACTCTGCTGATTCGCACTGGTTTTTGTTGAGACCGTCAAAGTAATGAAGAACTAAGGGGTAGTGCTTCATATTGATTTTTAGCGGGCTCAATTGCGACTTGTTCAACACATTATCAACGTTCTCACATTCCTTGCGCTTACTCTGTAATCGATTATAGCTCTCTATAAGCGCTGACATTGCCTGTCGCTCAAAACCTTCTATTCCAAAATTGTCCAGTAGCGTGTTGAGTTCGCTGGGCTGTACAGGTGGCTTATTAAGTATCTCTTGATAATCGGGTGTAGCAGCCACTGTGCTCACATTTAGCAACAAGCCCGCGACTAAGAATGCTGAGGATAAATTCACTGTAAAATTCCTTTTCAATCATATTATTATAGTTTCTGCAGCATACAGGCCCTGTATTGAATAGACAACGAGCATACAGAGGCATGGCCTGCAGCACTAGTTTATTTCATCACACTGTCAAGCGTAGCAAATAAATTGAAGTTCTTGTTTAAATAGTCAGCGTTAAGAGCTGTTTCTCGAACTTGTTCCGGTAAGAGATTAAACTCGGCTTTAAACTCCCTAAAATCACCATAAAGGCGAGATGATAAAGTGTTCATAGAATTTATTAGCTCAACACTTTTTGGCTCTTTTTGAACAACCAAATTGACCGCAAGCAATCTCAAAAAGTGCTCATACGCTGCTCGCTCACACCGACTTTTGTTTACACTATCGACGTAAAATAACACTGTTACGTAATGTGTTTTGTCAATGCTCAATGCATCCATTTGTTTTACTGTAAGTGTGTTGTCGACAGCTCGACAGCTCATTCTTCTTTTATGTAGCGAGTTATAGCTTGATAATAACTCCATCATCGTCGCGTGCTCACTCGACTTTAAATCAAACTCACTCTGTAAAGAAGTAAACTCCGATTCGCTTAGCGGTAGCTTGTTATACAATTCAGTGTAAGTCATTGAAGTTTTGGCATTAACAATACCCATAGCAGCGACTGATAGTAGCGCTATTACTAAATGCTTTATTAAGCTTCGTGTCCTTTTGATGTCACTTTCCAAAACTCCCTCCTGTTAATGACCGATCTTCAAAATATAGTCGCCGCAATGATAAACCATGTATTTTTGGCGCTAGAACAACACCATTCATCTCAGTTTACGCTAAGTCGCCTTACACGAGGTTATCTTACGAGACGCTACAACAACTTATTCGTGAAACCCAAACAGTATCAAAACGAATAAACGAGATTTCACCACAGACACCTTTAATCACTTAAATGTCAAAACTGGCAATAAGCTTTCAACATAATTAAAGTTGTTGTTTAGAAAATCAGCTTTCAGCGCAGCCTCTTTCACGGGTTTGGGTAAGGTATTGAATGTTTCATCGGCTTCCATGAACTCCTTGTAACTGAGAGAAGGTACTAGGCTCATTAACTTTAGCCTATCGAAGCGTCTTTCATCTTTTAACATTATATAACTGACAGCAAACCTCCGTGAAAAATCACTAAACTCCGCAGATTCACACTGATATTTGTTTAAGTAGTTAAAATAACTGAGTACAGGAAGATAGTAGTCTACCTCAATGTTGAGCGTGCTAAATTGCGAGTTGTTTAGCACAGTCGTAACATTGTTGCATTCTTCGCGTTTGCTGCGCAGTCGACGATTGCTTTCATCTAGCTCAGACATAACCTGCTGCTCGAGAGCTTGCCTATCAACGTCACTCAGTATCGAGGTAAGTTCACCAGTCAGCGGTTTTAGTTGGCTAATCACATATTGATCGTTAGGTGTGGCTGAAGCTGTGCTTATATTTACCAATAAGCCAACGACCAGCAGTAATGGGGATAAACTCATTATAAATTCCTTTTAAATGATGTGTTGCAAGCATACACAACTTACAATAAATAGACAATGAACAACAGCGTGGCCCACCAGCCACGCTTAGTTAGTTTACAGTCTGCTAAAAATCATAGCTGAAACTTAAGCTGTAATTTCTCGGCGCGCCAAAACGATACTGATCAAAGAAGCCAATTTGGCTGTAGTACTTTTCATCGAAGAGGTTTTCTACGTTGAGTTGTAACGCCATATTGTCTGCCAGTGCGTAGTTTGCCATCAAGCTAACCAATGCATAGGCATCTTGCTCTAGCCTATCGTTGCCCGTTACTGAATAAGTGTCATTCTGCCAGTTCACGCCACCACCAATCGTCAACTCAGGTAAAGCATTCACAAATTGGTAAGTCGTATACAACTTAAATTGCTTTCTTGGGTTATCCGTATTCACTTCAACGCCGTTGGCATCTTCTGCTTTGTATTGTGAATAACCCAAATGCACATCAAAACCGTCAGTTAACTGACCCACCACTTCAAATTCGAAGCCTTTACTGGTTGTGCCTTCAGCAGCATATTGCGCGACTGTATTTACCGAACCAGGAACTATGTATCCAACATCATCTTGAGCTAGGTTATCTTGTTCAATTTGGAAAATCGCCAATGTTGTTTGCAGCGTGTCATCTAGATAGGTACTTTTTAGCCCCACTTCGTATGATTTTCCTTTGATTGGATCAAGGAAATCACCATTACGGTCTTGGGCATTTTGCGGCTGGAATATTTCTGTGTAACTTGCATACACTCGCTGCGTTGTCGACAAGTCGTACAAGGCACCAGCGTAAGGTATAAATACACCATTGTCGCCAAAATCAGTGATGACGCCATAGCTTTCGCCTTCGCGCTGCCAGCTCGACAAACGACCACCCGCTATTACTTTAAGTTCATCGCTAGGGTTTAGCCTTGTTGCGGCGTAAAACCCTTTTTGCTCGGTATCCATATCTTGAGCAACTGAGGTTTCTGTGCCCCACGTCGGCTCAGGGAAATTGCCGTCCCACTCGTAAAAATTGCAAACTGGCAAAAAGGCATTATCGAGCGCAGCGAAAGTGAGTGTATCGGCACTTTGCTCACTGTAAAGCGCGCCAGTTACAAAATCATGCTCACGACCGGCGAGTTGATAAAAACCTTTAAGCTGGATATCAAAGCTGTCTTGGTTACTTTCACCTGTACTTTTATAAGGCCAAGAAGCTAAGCCCTCACCTGTTGTTTTATCCAATGTGCCGAATAAATACAGCAGCTCTGTATCTTGCTCGTATTTCAGCTTGTTGTAATTGGCAACCAGTTCCCAGCCATTTGCAAAGTTGTGACTAAAGTTCACAAAAGCATTGGTGCCAGTAGTTTGCCACTCTGTCCAATTTGCAGCCGTGGTTTTTTCGACTTCCCAGTCTGTTTTACTTCCATCGGTAAAGAAAGTAGGTAATGCCCCCCAAGTTGGACTGGTAGGGTCGTTACGTTGATAGCTAGCACCAACGCGGATTGTCGAATGCGTGCTTAAATCCGCTTCTAGTACCCCATAAAGCACGGTACTTTCGTCAGAGAAGAGATCTAAATACGAGTCACCTTCTTCATACTTCGCCACCACTCGTCCACGCACACTGCCATCGTTAGTTAATCCATTGGCAACGTCCACCATCACTTCTTTATTGTTCCAGCTCCCCAAAGAGACGCTAGCAAAACCTGTAAGGTCGGTGCTATTTGCATGTTTGCGTACTAGGTTAATAGAAGCTGAAGGATCGCCTGCGCCGGTCAATAACCCCGTTGCACCACGCACAAACTCCACGCGCTCGTATATCGCAACATCCGCGATGGTTTCGCCTGAATCCCCCGCCAAACTCCATGACAAAGGAACGCCATCAATTTGATAGTTGGTAATGTCAAAGCCACGTGACTGCAACGTATTACGAACATTATCAACCTCTTTCGCTGACACCCCAATCGCATTTAACACGGTGTCGGTCAACGTATCGAGCTTTTGCTCTTTGATCCGTGCAGCGGTAATAACGCTAACAGATTGCGGCGTCTCAAGAAGAGATAACCCTAAGCCAGTTGCGGTGTCTATCACTTCATTGACGGTGTATTTTCCCGTCACGACTATTTTTTCAATTTCTTCATTATCTTGCTGTGCTGCTTGCACCTGTAATACTGACGTGCCGAGCGCTGCCATAACAGCAAATGAGAGCGTTTTGAGAGGCAGAGTGTTCACTGGGTTCATCCTAATATTGTAAAAATTGAAATTATAGTAATGCAGATGATAACCATTAGCAATAACATTAAAATGAGTTACAACCAGTTTCGAACCCGATTTAAGGAACGTCCCCCAAAACAGTAACCACATAATTTAAAACAACTTTCCTATAAAGAAAACAAGCAGTATAAACCGCTAAACGAATAAAACATGCCATTTAACGCACATCCAAATGAATATAATTGCTATTTACACTTTTAAAAAGATATAC
>NZ_JAKEVK010000046.1:0-28520 GCF_022398435.1 Pseudoalteromonas sp. Isolate6
GATAACAACTATCATTTACATTTTATATTTGTAACGATTTTTGCAATAAACCAAAACATGATAACAAAGTGTAATAAGATGGTGTTTTTTAGGGTCAACAGAGCTTTCAGATCTGCTTTTACAGCAGTTTGATTTGTTCGTTGTTGCGTATCGTTTACGTGGATTACTGAGCTGTAGGTCGAGCATCGCTATCATACACAACCTATTCATCTCGCCCATTTAAGACTTGCGCGGATGCAATAGAACGGAATGATTACACGCTTAAAATTATTATTGCAATCGAGAGCGAAATCCGGTTGCGAGAAACACACCCACAATAGTTGAAACATACGCCTATCTCCCTTATTATAACTATAAATAATTACTTATTACTTTTTGTTATATCGGTAATTTGCTTATACCTAAAGGCTCAGTCATGACAGTAGAATCGGTGTTACCTCAAATATATCTAGATGCTAATGCAACAACCCCTGTATTAGAGCAAGCAGCAGACGCAGCATTGGTTACCATGAAAACCATGTTTGGCAATCCTAGCAGCAGCCATATTACGGGCTTACAAGCAAAGCAACTGATGGAGCATACTCGTCAAAAAGCACGTGCTGTTTTAGGTTCTGGTCATGGTCGAGTGATCTTCACCAGTGGTGCGACCGAGGGCATCCAGACCGGCATACTATCAGCTTTGTGTGCAGCAAAAAATAAGATGCAACCACACAAAAAATATACGCTACTTTATGGTGCCACGGAACACAAAGCGGTACCTGAATCACTCAAACATTGGAATCACATTTTAGAAATTAATGCCGATGTCAAAGCCATTCCGGTCGATGGTGCGGGTAACCTAGATTTAGCGTTTATCGCCAATGAAGTCCCTAATGCGCTAATGATCTGCACTATGGCTGTCAACAATGAAACCGGCGTATATCAAGACTTGAACAAACTAGAAGAAGTAATAAGAAAATACAATTCAGATATTTTTTGGATGGTTGACTGTGTACAAGCACTAGGTAAACGCAACCTAAACCTAGCGAGAACGACAATTGACTATGCTCCTTTTAGTGGTCATAAACTCTATGCACCAAAAGGCATAGGTTTTGTCTATATTCGAGAAACTGCACCGTTTACACCGTTTATTGCGGGTGGTGGTCAAGAGAGCGGTTTACGCTCAGGAACAGAAAACTTGCCAGGCCTTGCCGCACTGAATGTTATCTTTGATGAACTGCTAAAAGAACATGACAGTCGATTTGCAAACGTGGATAAATTACATGATTTTAGAAATCAACTGGCACAAACACTCAAAGATGCCTTCCCGACTATTGTATTTAATAATCAATTCAGTAATAGCGTTCCAACTACACTAAACTTTGCAATTCCGGGATTCAGTTCAAAAGAAATCATGGATTTATTTGATGCTGCAAACATCCGAGTCAGCTCAGGCTCAGCGTGTAGCTCAAAGGTAACACGCAGTTTTGTACTTGATGCCATGGGGCTCCCAGCTTGGCAAAGCGAATCGGCTATTCGACTGTCTTTTGGTCCAGCCACAACCCAAACCGAAATAGACGCGGCGTGCGAGCGCATTCGCCATTGTGCTCAGGCACTCGGTCACAGCTGTCTTATGCAAGCAAATAACGGTATTAACAATAAAGAAGCACTTGACGGTCTAGTACAATTCAAAGTGGGTGGTGCATGCTGTTGGCTGTTCGCAGATAAGCAGTCAAAAACAGCGATTATTATCGATCCTCTTCCTGAATTAGTCGAGCGCCTTAATACGATATTGGAATGCCAGCAGCTGACATTGCTCGCCGCGCTCGATACTCATGGGCACGCCGATCACGAATCGAGTCGAGCTGCACTCAGTTTACCAAAGCAAACATGCGATCATTTGGGTTGGCCAGCTCAAGCCTCACAGATTGAATTTAAAGGCCAGTCACTCGAAGCGCTAACAATTGGTCACTATCGTCTTGCAAAATTAGCCACTCCAGGACATACAGACGATAGCGTCACCTTTATACTGTTGGAGCTACTACAGGGTGAGTACAGCATCAGATATGTTTTTTGTGGCGATCTGATCCTGATGGGAGCGCTTGGGAGAACTAACTTCTCCACCAGCTCATCGAAAGCGATGCTGCATAGCATTCAATCACTTGCTCAACTTATCGATACAGATACTTTGTTATGTCCAAGCCACGACTACAACAATGAATTTGCAACTACTCTAGCGGCAGAGTGCAATCGCAATTTGCTCCTAAATAATGTCCTTTACCATGACATTACAGTTGATGAATTTGTCGAGAAAAAGGTACAAATAGATAATAATATTGTTGATGAGGCTGGTAGTGAGATCATGTGTGGTGCAACTATTTGCAACAAAAATCAATTTGAGCTACACGAGTACACTACAACAGAGCTCAACGCACATATTGCCAACAATGAAGAGCTGTTGTTAATTGACATACGTGAACCGCACGAATATGCCTTAAATCACAACAGCGCGTTTGATCACAATGTGCCACTAACCCGTCTTACAGACTTTATTTGCAAACATAACCAAGACAAAACGAAAAAATTGGTGTTGGTGTGCCGCAGTGGCAGCCGCTCACAAGTCGCCGCACAAGCATTGGCTAGGCTCGGCTTTAATAATATCGGACATTTAAAAGGGGGGTATGCACTCATTCCTTCTGCATAACTCGCCCTGTTTCCTTTCTAAAGCCCCTATCGCGCTTGCTACGGGGGCTTTTCTGATCTCAACTTTCCCCGCCATCGTATAGATACCAGAAATGACTAACGCCAATTTGCTTGTGTTGAAGTAACCTGTGTTGAAGTGAGAAAATTTTGTCGATAACTCCACTTCCGCCCCCTATTATCACCAAGGTTACCGACATCCATGTCGGCAAGTCGGAATTTGCTCTTTCAAATTGAACATGTATTAGTGAAGTTGGTATAAACCTACAATGGCTCACAAAAAACCAAACCTACAATATAAAATATGCCCTATTTGCGAACGTCCGTTTTATTGGCGGAAAAAATGGCAAAGAGATTGGGGTAACGTTAAGTACTGCTCAAAGCGCTGCGCTTCTGAACGGCGCTCAGGTATAGGACATAAAGATTAGGTCCTGTTATTCCTTGCTGATTGATTTTTGTTATCTTGGGTGTGTTTTGGTCGCACCCTCAATTTTACGCCAAGTGATCTAAGCAAAAGTTGAGCGATAATGGACAAAAGCCACCGAGGTGGACCCATTGAGTAGCATTTCTTTGTGTGTTGCCCCACATGGAGGTGGGTAAGAGTACACAGCAAGAACGCAAAGTCTTTAGCCCCAGACTCACATAGAATATCTATGCTAGGCAGTCTCTGCCTCGTGTATGTAAGTACCAATTAAACTGGCGCAAAAACAAACCTGAAAGATAAACAGACTCTAAAATACATAGCAAATCTGGAAACTTAAGCAATCTGAGCTGCGGATAATTAATGTCTTACTAACAGTGCACTTCAGTGCTATCAACATTTAATTCTCCTTCGATAGCCAGCTATTGGCAGTCCAATTGGCGTTGCCTGCAGAAAGTAGGTATCTGAGCGGCCTCTGGGCATGTAAGTCGTATTTTCCTTAAACGTTTAGGCGAGACAGGGAGATGTATCAAGTTGTACTTTAACAACAATGAGCTAGAACATTCCTTATCCAAAACTCAAGTTAAATAGTTTATTATAATATTTGCAAATTACAAAATAATACTATTGATAATCACTCTCATCTACAATATCATTTGCGCGAACTTTGATCATAGGGATTAATAATGCGCTCACTTAAATACAAATATCCAACCTTAATTACCAGCATTGCACTGGCATTATCTTGCTCTGCGATAGCACAAGAACAAACAAAACAAGATAAAGATGACATTGAAATCATCGAAGTTAGTCCGAGGGGTCTGATTTCATACGTTAGCGCTACTGCATCAAAAACGGCAGTACCTATCGTCAAAACGCCTGTTTCGGTGTCTGTATTAACGGCTCAACGTATTTCTGATTTAGGTGCAGAAACACTGCAAGATGCAATTGGGTATGTTGCAGGTGTTTATAATGGGCCATACGGTGTTGATACTCGAGGCGATTGGTCTAAAATTCGTGGCGTTGATCCCCTACTCTATGTTGACGGCCTGCAAAAGTTGTTTGGTAATTACAACAACACGCGTACTAACCCTTATGCGCTTGAAAGTGTCGAGATCTTAAAAGGCCCTTCGTCTGTGCTTTACGGGCAAGGGTCTACCGGTGGTATCATCAACGCGGTATCAAAATTACCAAAAGCAGAAACTGAGGGTGAGATCTGGGCGCAAGTGGGCAACTACGACCGTAAGCAACTAGCACTTGATTACAACACCATATTTGGTAAGCACGAAGAGTATCAAGCACGTGCTGTCGCCATGTATCGAGACAGCGGCACACAGACCGATTATGTTGATGACGACACCTTGATGCTTGCGCCAAGCTTTAGCTGGCTTGCTTCAGATGAAACTAAAATTACCTTGCTTGCCAACCTTCAAAGAAATGAATCTGGCTCTTCAACGCAATTCTTCCCGCATGAAGGCACTATTCTACCTGCAAAATATGGCCAGATCCCAAGTGAACGTTTCGTCAGCGAGCCAGGCTGGGATAAATATGATACTGAGCAACAAGCGATCACCGCAATCGTTGAGCACAGCTTTGATTTAGACACGCATATTAAATTCTCCGGTCGCTACAGTGATAGTTCATCCGAATACCGTACCATTTATTCTTGGCCACCAAAATTTGAAGCGGACAAACGCACTATTAAGCGTATCGCCAGCCTTACCGATTCAAGTGCACGTAGTGTGACGATGGATCTGCAAATCCATAAGTATTTGGAACTGGATGCGGTGAAATTAACTATGGTGTCGGGTGTAGATTACCAAAATGCGGATACAGACTCTGATCGCGGCCGTGGTGTTGCAGCACCATTAGACTTATATAATCCAGTGTATGGACAAAGCACTGAGTTACCAACTGCGGTTGTCAATAACCCTGAGAATACGCTCAACAACAAACAGCTCGGTGCTTATGCGCAAGTCACTGCAGAAGTAAATAGCTGGGTACTTAATGCCGCACTTCGCTATGATGACCTTTCAAATCAACTGCAAACAGCAGGTGCAATCAAGAATAGTCAGAATGCCACAACGGGTCGGATTGGTGTGCTTTACCAATTTAAAAATGGTGTAGCGCCCTATGCTAGCTATTCAGAATCATTTAAAGCCGTATTTGGACAGAAACCACAAGGTGGCGCATATACACCGCTGGAGGGTGAACAAGTTGAGCTTGGATTAAAATATCAGCCAAAGGGTACAGAGCACCTTATCACAGCCTCTATATTTGAAATTAAAGACAAAAATCAAATACGAAAAGTTTCCCCTGAGTTTGAAGTACAAGATGGCGAAATCGCGGTAAAAGGATTCGAGCTTGAAGCCCAACTCGAATGGCAGTACCTTGATATTTATGCCGCTTACTCTTATTTAGATACGGAACAAGACGTTTCTCCGCTGTCTCCTACTGAACTCTTTGTGGCACAAGATTTAGTTACGTTAATCACAGATGATGCTCAGCTCTCAGCAACACCTAAGCACTTAGCTTCCATTTGGGCAACGTACCGCGCGGAAGAATGGCTTCCGGGGCTTAAGTTTGGAGCCGGTATCAGACATGTGGGAGAAACCTACGATGGCAGTCGTACAGTTGAACTAAACGGCCAAACACTACATCAGCAATTAGTGACCGACAACTTTACGCTTATCGATATGATGATTGGGTATGACATTGAACAATATCAATTCAGTTTGCAAGTTGATAATGTCAGCGATAAAACGGTTATCACCAGCTGTTTGTACCGCGGAGACTGCTTCTACGGACAGCGCAGAACCATTAGTGCTAACGTGAAGTACAAGTTTTAACGACTAGACTACAGAAATGGAATCGCCCTAGAACCGGTACCAACGGTTGTAGGGCGATTATTTAAAACTGATAACTAACAATTAAGCTACCATCAACACGCTTTTTATGATAATCGCTGCTTTCACCATAACCGCCAACCAGCTTAATACTCCACCCAGACTGATTTATACCCGAGAAGTGATAGCTATAACTTAAACCTGCGCCATTGGTGGTTTCTTCATCAAATAAATCAATAATTGGCTCAAAAATACCACATGTAATATCATCATCGTCTTCACATGTAGGGCCCGCATCTCTTGCTCCCAAAGCCCCCAACACTATACCAACCGCATGTTTGTTATTGTCAGACACAGCTCTCTCATAGCCTATAGAAAACCCGTCATCCAAACCGATAAGATAATTTCCATACCACCGACTATTACTATCGGTTTGTGGAAGAGAGAGTTCGACTTGACCAAAAAATGGGTACCCAGTACCAACAGAAAAATCTACTGAATTAGCGATAGTGGTAGTGCTGGCTACCAGAGCTGACAAGCCAAATGCCGCCCTCGTTAAAAATGAAAACATTTATCTTTCCTTTTATTATCAATCTTACAAAGGTAGCAGTAATCGTTCCTAAATAAAACACAGAAGATGTAAGAAATTGTCATACCAATTGCCTAATTAGATAACYTACCTTGATGTTTAAAAGTACTTATTAAATATACACTTAGACTTTCCATTGCACTTTTCATGTTTTAAGTAAAATGGATATGATCAAGTTAATAAAATAGTGAGCTCGGTAATTAGCTCGTCCACATCGGCGCGGCTCACTCCCATATGCGTCACAAATCGCATGCCTTGATATCCAGGAGTGATGTTAATGCCCTTTGTCTTTAACTGCTTTGCTATCGCAAAAAGATCAATGCCGGCTTCCACTTCAGCGAAGATAATATTTGTCTGTACTAAGTGCTTGCAGGGCTTAAACCCAGGCAGTTGCTCAAGTTTATCAGCTAAATATTGCGCGTTTTGATGATCTTCCTCGAGACGCTCTACATTATGTTGCAAAGCATAAAGACCAGCCGCCGCGAGCATGCCCGCCTGACGCATACCGCCACCAAGCATTTTCCTAAGCCTTCTCGCCTTTTCTATCAATGCTTTATCACCAAGCAATAAAGAGCCAATCGGCGCGCCAAGTCCTTTAGATAAGCAAATAGTAAATGAATCAAAGTGCTTTACGATTTCTGTGATATCAACCTTTAACGCGACCGCGGCGTTATAGACTCTTGCACCGTCAAGATGGAACTTTAAGCCACGCTCGTCACACAGCGCTCTGGCTTGTGCGATATATTCTAGACTTAATACCTTGCCACCAATGGTGTTTTCTAAACTAAGCAGCTTAGTTTTCGCAAAATGAAAATCGTCAGGTTTAATCGCTTGCTTAATTCTTTCTAAGCAAATACTGCCATCTGACTCGTTTTCCAATGGTTGCGGCTGAATAGAGCCAAGCACAGCCGCTCCACCCGCCTCAAATTTATAATTATGCGCCTGTTGCCCGCACAGATATTCATCCCCTCTTTCACAATGGCTCATCAGTGCAAGTAGGTTTGCTTGCGTGCCAGAGCTGGTAAACAGCGCTGCCTCAAAACCATGACGCTCAGCAGCAAACTGTTCAAGTGCATTTACTGTTGGGTCATCACCATAAACGTCGTCACCAAGCGGCGCGTCAAACATGCTTTGTTTCATGGCGGGGGTCGGTTGCGTAACCGTATCAGATCTAAAATCCATCAATCTTATCCTTGTCAAAAGAGGAGCACACAGCATAACTGAAAAACGCGCATTGAAGTATAAAACCAGATGAAAAAGGGAGTTGTTCACTCCCTTCAAGATCCGTTGCTTTCGCTGGGTTTATTGCAATCCAGGCCAAGTGCCATTATCAATGGCTTTAGGATAACCCGCATCCACTTTGTCAAAAGTAATGCTATATCTTAGATAGCGGCCATCATCTAAGAAGAAATAAGCACGCGTGTCGTTCCACTTTAATGCTGCACTTATCTTCGTTGCGTAGCCACCAAGTCCCGGCCAAGTATTATCGTTGATAGCTTTGGGATACCCACTGTCCACTCGGTCATCTCCCAAGTCATAGCGTAAATATTGACCATCATCTAGGAAGAAATACACCTTATCGGACGTCCAACGAAGGGTTGCGGTTATTTTATTTGCGTAGGCGGCAAGCCCCGGCCAAGTATTGTTATCAATTATTTTTGGATAACCTGCTCGTACCTTATCACTCTGTACGTCATAGCTCAGGTATTGACCATCCGATAGGAAGTAGTACACCGTATCACTGTCCTTATAAAAACTCGCACGAATTTGTTCTGCATAATCGCCAAGTCCCGGCCAGTTGCCATTAGTCACCGATACCGGATAACCATCATCCGTTTTATCAAGCACAGTATTGTAACGCCAGTAGCGCGCATCTTCAGAGAAAAAGTAGCTTTTAGTATTATGCCACTGATGCGCCGCGCTGAGTTTCAACTCGGTAACTCGATAACCAACATGCACACCCTGTTGCTCAAAGCTATAGTTATTGGTGCCAGATACGGGCTGCGGATCTTGCCACTGGGCAACACCTGCAGGCAATGTCTCAATCAATTGATTATTTCGATAAATACGCGTTTGCGCATTTGCACCATTTAGCCACGTAAATAGTTTATTGGCATAATTGAGTTTACGAATTCCTAAGTCACCGTGCATCGGCGTGCTTTCAAAACCCGCTTGCACATTTGTTTCAATGCCCATGTAAGATAAAATCGTCGGTACAATCGCTGTTTGTGCTGGATAGCCATATAAACCAGAGAAGTCAGTATTTGCAGGATTAACATCTTTTGAGCTAAATTCTTTATTCAACACTTTGTTGGTGGCAATAAAGATGGTTTTTTCCGGCTCGGTTTGCTCGCCATGATGACAGCCAACAACCGGTGTACGGCCATGATCGGTGGTGACCATCACCAACCAGTTTTCACCGCTTTGTTCTCTTGCTTCAACCGCATCAAGCAGTTTACCCAGTCGCTTGTCCGCATCTTCTACCGATTTATTGTAGGCAGAACCAAAGCATAAGCTGTGGCCCACAGCGTCCGGTTCATCTAAATGTAAAAAGACAAAATCTGGTGAGCCGCTGTTTAAGGTAGCCAGCGCTTTATTTAAATTATCGTCGTCGCTGCCTCCCTCCGATCTCCTGTCCATCAAGGCAACATCATCACTGAAGAATTGCGTATGAATGGGTCCCCAAGTGCTAAAACTTGAGATATCGGCGTTAGCATCATGTTCTGCGATGTAACGATAAAGGCTGGGATAGGCTTTGTTTGCTAGGCCTGAGCCGTTGCTCGGCACTTGATGCTTATTCACCCAAACCCCAGTTAAAATTGTCGCCCAGCCTGGGCCACTTTTGGTTTTTTGCTGTGTTTGTGTTTTTGCGATCCCGCCAGTGTAAGCTTGAGTCAGATATAAGCGATCAAAGTTTGGCGTATTATTGGCACCAATTTTTTCATATTGCAGGCCATCGATACCAATAAGCAATACTTTGTTTTCAAGTGCATCAACACTTGCAGTAAATGAAAGTGCAAGTAATGCACAGCTAAGCACGGGTAATTTCATTATCTTTCCTTTAAATGTAATTTTTTGGACTAGTCCAAGAAAGATGATAAATCCCAAACATGAATAACTGTTTACAAAAAAATTACATTAATATAGTTGACCGAGCAGGAAAAGGGCGAGCTAACTGAACGTTTTTTAAGTTCATTTTAAACTACATCCTAATCTAACTAGAGAATTTTAGAGGTTATTCCATTTTTTGTGCTGTATTGCAGCTCGAGGACTAGCGCTTGTTATACCAGTTGTATTAAGTAACTGATCTATCTTGAAGCGGGGAAATAGCTTTAGTAGCACCGCTCTCGCGTCCTGCTACCGCTAAGGTACCTATATCCATATAGGCAAGGCAAAATTTTGCTATTTAGTTGTTCTAAATGAGAAATTTTTAACGAAGCTAATATGCTATTTCACCCTTCAAATTGATTAGAGAATTAATTCAATTGGTATTACATTGCCCTTTTGCCATTAAGAATTAGGCGGTAAGTCGAACGCCGCGACCAAAGCCCACTCAGGAGCACAAAAATCAAACAGAAAAGGTCAACAGGCCTAAGCGTAACCGAGGCGTTTCATGTCGTAATTCCAGACATAGAGGCTTATTTTCTCTTTGGTGCACAATAGTGCCTTAAATTAGAGTTTGTCTCTACAAGCTTGCCCTTCTTTACTCAATTTAATACTGTATTACAAGAGTGGAAATACATTATTTATCAAGGAAGTGTCAAAATGGCAAACACTACCGAACAAGTGCTCAGTATCTACCCTGCCGCTGCACAAGAAAAAATCAGAGTATTGCGTAGACTTGTTATTCGAGTTGCCAGTGAGCAAAACTTTGGAGAAGTGATTGAAGCAATAAAATGGGGAGAATTAAGCTTTAGTGTTAAATCGGGAAGTCCTTTTCGTATGGCGTGGAAAGCCAAAACGCCTACCAATTTTCACCTTTATTTTCACTGCCAAACGAAACTAATAGATACATTTAGAGTACTATTTCCCGACGATTTACAGTTTGAAGGAAATCGAGCAATTGTACTCAAGTTAGAAGAAGAGATACCAACAGAGGTACTTTACCGCTGTATCGCCATTGCTATGAACTATAAAAACCTCAAGCACTTACCTTTACTTGGACAATGACACAAAACCTTATAAACCTAACACCTGAGAAAAGCCCACCGTTACCAATTTTTACAACCCTGTACTTCTTACCAGAATAAAACGTGAAAAAATTACTTGTGAAAACGCAAAAAACAAAAAACCAACTTAAAATCAAAACATTACAAACTTAATATGATGGCCCAAGCTTTGCTTACTTAGTGTAGGTAAACAATACTGGTGAGTTCGCAACTCAGCATTGGGACACACCAAAATCTACTAGCGCAACAATATGAGTAATGTAAGGAGTATAAAACATGACACCACAATCCGAGCTGCAAGATAGTTTTATTGACTTTGTGAACAAACAGCAATTTCCTTGCATTTGTGGTGGCAATAAGGCCGAATTAGCATTTAACAATGTTGAAGTTTTAGGCTTTGGCGATCTTACCTCTAGACATAATAACTTTAGTTTAATAACGAGCCTTTATTCTTTTGTCGAAAAGGTAGATTTTGACAACATGAAAAGTGCCGCGTTTGTTGCGGTTTTTGAGCAGAGCCGACACTTGGATGACAGTGACTTTAATAAGTCTGTGTGGCGTAAACTACAAGAATTGCAAAACCTGGTATCGCAGAGCACTCCAAGAGGGCCGCATTCTCAATCGTCAGATTGCAGCAGCAACTTTCATTTTAATTTGGACGGTGATCCACTTTATATCACTTGTTTAAGTCCCACAAGCGCGTCTAAAAACAGAAAGTTTAAATATCCAGCGATTGTTTTTAACTTAATGCCTCAGTTTGAGGTCCCCCAGAGTTTCCGCGTAGTCGAATCGCACGTGGAAACCCACAGAATTTAACGCGCATTGTACCAACGGAGAGGAATTAAAGATGAGCAATATCATGGTAATAGATTTCATTATTTACGTCGTCATAGGCATATTAACAACCTTGGGTTGTTTTGGTTTAATGAGTGCTTCAAGCGCTTATTCAGACCTAAGTAGTCCATCAAGGCGTACTAAGACCTGTAAGCCTGCTGCTGTTCGGAGCTAAGGTATGCAGAATTCAAGCTTTACTCCCTTTAACTATGTGCGAGAGAAAGGGAGTTTGCTTACATTTTCAAGCCACATAAATTACTTACCGGCAGCAACTAAACCAGCGCCAAATCCAAAAAACACGCCACCGCTCACTTTATTCATCACCGCCATGCTTTTCGGTGACGATAACTTAGTCTTGGCAAGGCCAGAAAACAGCGCATAAGAAATATGCACCATGAATACCAGCAAGCTAAAAGTGAAAATCAAAACCGTAAACTGCGGTAAAAATGCATTCTCAACATTGATAAACTGCGGGAAGATAGACAAAAAGAAGATAGCAGCCTTGGGATTGGTGATCGAAACAAAAAAGCCCTCTAAAAAGCACTTTTTCATCGTACCTGCAGCAATAGACTTGCCTATTTTACTCTCGCCTTTAGTTCGCCACATTTTGTAACCCAAATAGAAAAGATACGCAGCACCAATAAACTTTACGACCGTAAATGCCAGTACAGAGCTGGCTAAGATAACACCTAAACTTGACGCAGATATTGCAGCAACAATCAAAATCCCAAGTGCAACACCACAAATACCAGCTAAGGATTTGGTAAAGCCTCTTTGAATCGAATTATTGATAGTCAACATCACAGCAGGCCCTGGAAGTAAAATCGTCGCCAATGCAACACCTATAAATAGTAAATAATTATCCAAAATAATAAACCCTTAAAATGAACCATGCTTTTCACATCATTACACTAAACTAAATATTAGCCAAGCGGTATAAAATTCGGCGAGTCAAGTTCAGCACTTTAATACCAACAGCTTTAATTCTCCAAACAATTTGCAGATCAGAAAGCACATTGACTTAATACAGCTTGGCTAATCCACCTTGACGATACGGAAGTGTTACTCGAGGATAAATTCAGATTATTGCACTCACCTCTCAAACGGCACAGCATTGAATTTACTAAGCTATACCTTCGTGGTCACACCACCCAAGTGCAGTGTTTAGCTATGCTGATAACGCACCAAAGATTGTGCAATTTTGTACAAGACTTTTTGAGTGAAGACAGATACGCTTTTCATCAATAGGGGAGAGAATTATGCAACACTCAAAGTTTAGTTTTCACCGTGAACTCGGTGGCCTAGAAGTACTACACAACATTGATAAGCAGGAAGACTTTGGTAGACATAGCCACAGCGGCTATACGCTTGCCCTAGTGGATAGTGGTGCGCAACGATTCTACCGCAGCGGCGGTGAACACTTAGCGAGTCAGCATAGTGTCATTTTGATTAATGCAGAGCAGGTGCACGACTGCAAAAAGGCATCCCAAGATAAGTCTTCGTACCGCTCACTCTACCCAACACCTGAACTATTTAATCAGCTTCTTGGTGATGGCAAGGCAATGGCTCCTTTTTTTCATGATGCAGTGGTACACGACCGAGCGCTTGCGGCACTCATGAATACCACTTTTAACGTCCTAGAATGTGATACCAGCGTACTTGAAAAGCAGTCTCAACTTATTACTCTGCTATCTTATCTAAGCAATAAGCAAGGCAAAGTCACATTCGATAGAAAAATCCCTTCGGTGAAGCAGCGAATTACCACAGCACGCCATTTTCTTTTGGATAATTTATTTGAAGATGTATCACTGGACTCGTTAGCGAGCCTTGTCGGCATGAGTCCCTTTTACTTTATTCGCGTGTTTAAGGCCCACACTGGCCTCACTCCCCATGCCTTTCAAATACAACACCGGCTTAATCATGCCAAGGCATTACTGCGCAATGGCAAAAGTGTCTCCCATGCAGCATTAAGCGTAGGCTTTTATGACCAAAGCCACTTCAACCGTCATTTTAAAAAGAATATGGGGATCACTCCCAGTCAATATAGCAAGGCTTGTTAATATGAAGGTCGCAGTATGCAAAGGCTTTTGGGATATGTTGCCATTAAATCTCGCCGTACTTCCTTGGGGGATATTGTGTGGCTCCCTTGCTGTACAAAACGGCTTTACACCGCTCGAGGCACAGTTAATGTCGTTACTGGTTTTTGCAGGCTCGGCGCAGTTAGTGGCAATAGAGCTTATTGCCAAAGACACGGCGCTTATCACCTTGCTTGCGACTACCTTTATTATTAGCGCGAGACATTTACTCTATGGCCTTGCTATCCGCAACAAAATGATAGATAAGCCCCTTAAATGGCGTGGCCCGATTGCGTTTTTTCTCACTGACGAATTGTTTGCATTTTCCCATCACCATCGTGCCTATCAAGGCAAACTTCGGCTAGTGTATGCGCTCATCGCAGGTGGTAGCTTTTATGTTGCATGGAATCTGTGGACGCTCATTGGTATTGTTGCAGGTCAGTTTTTACCTGACTTGACCAACCTTGGCTTAGACTTCGCGATTGCGGCGATATTTATTGCTTTAGTGGTCCCGAGTATTAACGCATTACCCGTGCTATGTGCTTGTTTAACGTCGGCCGTAACTATCCTAGTGTTCAAACTGATCCATTTTGAATTTGGCTTAATCGCCTCAGCACTGCTCGGAATGTCGGTGGGATATGTGCTACAAAGTAAAAAGGAGCGTGTATGATCACTACTATTTTGGCCATGGCTTGCGTCACGTTTGCAACTCGATATTTATTTCTGGCAAAACAACTGCCTTTTACTATCGGTCCTAAACTACAGCGCTTTTTAAGTTTTAGCGCCCCTTGCGTACTGACTGCCATTTGGGTACCCATTGTATTTATTCAGGACAAGCAACTTGCCATCACACCAAGCAATCCCTATTTGGTCGCCGCAACGGTCGCGGTAATACTGGCGTTTCGCTTTAAAAACCTCTATGTCACCACGTTTGGGAGCTTAGCTGTGTTTTACTTGCTGTACTAAATGTGAAATGGTTACGGCCGTTGGATTAAACCCTAAACGCATGAGTGCCGTTTCATCCTCTGCTGTACTCACGCAAACTAAAGGGCGCTGGTTTAGCGCTTCGAAGCGCCCTGTCACATGGGCTTCACGGCCAATTGCAGCAAGTGGAAATACCATATCACCTTGTTCAACTTCGATATTTACATCTAGGCCATTTGCTATTCGCAGCGTCATCCAACAACCTAATTTTCTGCAAACATGAGTGACCACCCCTTTTACGGTCACAAGGTTTGTTGTGTAGTCATTGAGATTTGGCAAGATGTGCTCTGCCTCGACTAACTTAGACATGTCTGCACCACCGGCAAATTCAAGCGGACTTGAAAAGCTAAACCGAGAAAATACCGCCAAAGAGAGTGCTGTTAGTTTTATCGTATCCTTCATCATTGCGACTCCATAGCTTTTATCACTATTACCTCATCAATTGCTTACTCCTATAAAAAGTTATGGAGCATCAATCATATAGCTATATAAAAGTACAATTTGCAACTAAAATCAACACAAAAGTTAATAAAAAGTAAACTTAGAAATTAAATGTTTTTGAAATTGACGCCACAAATGTAGAATCTGCATAGGAATCAATATCATTGCTTTCATAACCCAATGAAAAAGACCAAGTACTAATCGAGTAAGTTCCAGTTAGATGCCAGTGGGTATAGTCATCATCACCCGACTCCCATTCGTATTTATCACTATCAAAGCTCATTGAATGGTCTACCCCGAGCGTCAGTGACCACCGCTCTGTGATTGGGATACTATGCGTGAGCATCACTATCCCGTGAGCAGCCCCTGTTCCAAAATAATCCCATGCATACCAAAAGTCTAAATTTGTCTGGCCGTAATTAAACTTTGCAAAGGCTTCTGCATAGTTGTAATCAGAACTCACATCATCACCATGGTAGGTATATTGCGAGAGGCCAACATCAAGCTTTAATTTTTCAGTTAGCGAAAATTTGTAGCCACCGTACAGATCTCCTTCTAAATCCGTACCATCGCCAAAATCTACTTTAGACACCCAGCCTCCAGCATACCAACCGCTTTTTCCAAACCAATCTAGACTAACTTGAAGCGCTTCGTCTTCCTTAGTTTGACTTACGCCGTTAAATAAATAGTCGGAAGCCAATGTGACGGTAGAGGATGTTGTCGCATTGACGAACAGTGGAGTAAACAACAATGGCAGCAGCCAGGATTTTTTCATCTTTGAAATCACTTTTTAATTAGAGTCATCTCAAGCATAGACCAGTTTTATTGATCTATATCCATTTACAACCCGCCTTACAAAGATGATAATAAGAATGATTTTTAATTAAGGAGTCAATATGAAAACCTCTCTTTCTGCCACATTGCTTAGCCTCGGTGCCTTTCTTTTTTCTCATGCCGCATTAGCAAATGAATGTGAACTCAGCATCGAAGCTAATGACATGATGCAGTTTTCTAAAAAATCACTCAGTGCACCATCTAGCTGTAAAGAAATTTCAGTTACGTTAAAACATACAGGGAAACTGGCGGCAACAACCATGGGCCATAACTGGGTGTTGAGCAAAGCAGCTGATGTTCAAGCCGTTGCGACCGATGGTATGTCAGCCGGCGCAAATAACAGCTATGTAAAACCAAACGATAGCCGCGTTTTAGCTGTATCTAAGGTAATTGGCGGTGGCGAACAAACCACAGTGACTTTTTCTACAGAGCAGCTAAAGAAAGATGAAAGCTATAAGTTTTTCTGCTCTTTCCCTGGCCATTTCGCGATTATGCAAGGTACGTTTACACTTAGCTAGAAATACTTAATAGCAGGGAATAAACCGTGAATTTCTACAGTTTCGCAGTGTCACCCTGCTAATACCGTATCACTCACTTCTCTAATTTGAGACAATTATTACTCAAGCCTTGAAGAATATCCCTATAATCATTACAATCAATTGCAAACAATAATGATTATCACCATCATGAGCTTTTTCTCAATTATACCGTTTTGGTTTGCCGCCGTATTGCTCTATCTGGCAAGTCCAAAACAACGATTTTTGGCTACACCTATTAGTAAACTCGCGGCATACCCTGTAGCCATTCTACTAAATTTATCAGGCCTTGTTATTTTAACTGTGCAGTACCCTTTGGTCTCTGCAATGTTAGCAGCACTTGTTATCTTTATGTTTAGCTTAGTTTCAGTGACTTTGTTAAGTGGATACCCAATTAAACGCTTCTATCTCAGTTCAACGTTGGTCTTCTTATTATCTCTATTTGTAGGGGGAATAAGTTATGTGGCCTAAAACCTTACTTGGGTTTTCGTTGGGATTATTGCTGTCTATCTCCTTGGTGCTAAATCTCAATTTGCTATTACCATTTTCTGAATCGGCAAAACTCATGCTGGGTCTGATCTTGGCCTTTCCTATTTGGGCGGGCATTATCGTTTGGGGCTACGGATTTCCAAGTGCCAAAGCCGCTTGCAAGCCACTATTTGCCATTTTTATCCCTTCACTACTATTAAATACAGCATTACTGTTAATGAGATAAATAATGAAAAATCAAACACTAAAATCATTAACCGAAGCACACGCCTGGATTGGACTCATTATTTCAACGGTATTATTCATCGTTTTTAT
Source organism: Pseudoalteromonas sp. Isolate6 (assembly GCF_022398435.1). Taxonomy (NCBI): domain Bacteria; kingdom Pseudomonadati; phylum Pseudomonadota; class Gammaproteobacteria; order Alteromonadales; family Pseudoalteromonadaceae; genus Pseudoalteromonas; species Pseudoalteromonas sp. Isolate6. The sequence goes on from NZ_JAKEVK010000046.1 coordinate 17,213, forward strand.
CACAGGCTCGCTTAGCTTATTTAGAGATAATATTCGGGGCTGGGAGCGTGCACCTCTGGCTGTACAATCAAACGAGTCAATAACTACAATTTCCTATGATAAAGCCATAAACTCTATCCAACAACAATACGATGTTGATACCGATCATGGTTTTTTTATGCGAGAGCCAACGCCTCATAACCCGTTTATTGAAGTATATTTCGCAACCCACTTAGACCAGCCCCACCCGATCACCGGGGAGGATCATCAGGACCAACATCTGTTGATATCACCGCAATCTGGTGAGGTACTTGCTGATGCCGATAAGTTTGAGTTTTCGACATTGCTTTTTGAACTTCACTTCGATTTGGGGTTAGGCAGGCCTGGGCTCTACTTCGTTGGTGTCATTACGTTATTTTTCTTCGTTGCTATACTAAGTGGTGTTGTGATCCATTGGCGCAAAATTGCTAAAAACTTCTTTCAATATCGCGCCGAAGGTAAAAAAGACAAATGGCTAGATGCTCATAACTTGATTGGCACAATGGGTCTGCCTTTTCACATTATGTATGCCTTTACAGGGCTTGTTTTCAACCTCGTTATTATTTATCAAATTTCATACGCCGTGCTGCTCTATGGCGGTGACCAAACTGCATTACTGCAAGCGGCTGGATTTAACGAGCCAAAAATTGAGGCAATAAACGAAGCACAGCCGATGCAAGGCATCGATCAACTAAGAGCTCAAGCACAAGCTAAACTTGGAGATGTAACCTTCACTATGGTTGAAATTAGTCACTTTGGTGACGAGAATGCAGTGGTAGGCTTTACAGCAAAAAGCAATGATGCTTTCTCTAATATTAAAGAAATTCAATATAAGCTAAGTGACAGTTCACAAGTTTATCTCACAGAAAACAACTATGATAATGCGGTACGAGCGGGGCTATCTACCATTGCAAGTCTACACTTTGGTGATTTTGCTGGATATGGCATGCGACTGGCGTTTCTATGCCTTGGACTTGCAACCGCCTACTTAATTGTTACTGGCAATTTAATGTGGATTGACAAGCGTGCGAAGCAGAAAAAGCAAAGTCCTAAAAGCCTAATGTTTGTTAAAAGACTGACCAGTGGCAGTTTTATTGGGGTAATTTTAGCGGTAGCTGTTGGCTTTGCATTAACCACTTTACTTCCAGTAACACATACCGACAAATTAGAAACAGTAAAGTCCTCTATGTATATGGCCTTTTTCTTCTCCCTGATAAGTAGTCAATTTGCCAAAGATGTTTTGTCCTTTAGCAAGGTGTTATTAGGGCTAAGTGGTATTAGCTATTGCTTAAGTTTAGTGATGAATTTGGCCTACTTCGGTAATCAATACAGCTTATTACCGCTGCAAACTAAAGTAGACTTCGCGATTGTGATTGGACTGATAGCACTAATGGCCTTGATTTGTTGGAAAACCGTGTCACGGATCAACGCCGCAGCGCAAGCCACAAGCGCTGCTTCGTCAGAACAAACTTCGCCCCAAACTGCGAACTAATACTAATTCAATTAATTCTCTAATCAATTTGAAGGGTGAAATCACATATTAGCTTCGTTAAAGATTTCTCATTTAGAACAACTAAATAGCAAAATTTCTATCTTGCCTATATGGATGTAACCTTTGCGGTAGTTGGACGCGAGAGTGGCGCTACTAAAGCCATTTCCCTGCTTAAAAACTGGTATAAAAAAGCGGGCTGACATAGCCCGCTTTGCCTTACTCTCACAGGGAAACAATGTGAAATTAAAACTCAGTCTTAAATCTTAAGTAGTACTCACGGCCTAGATATAAAGACGAGTGAATGGGATCTGCGTTATTTCCATTACCCGTCGCAAAAGGCGGCGCTTCATCCAATAGATTGTTAACGCCTAGCGTAATTTGAGTATCAACAGAATCTAAATGGTAGGTGACTTGAGCATTATGTGTCAGCGTGCTATCAACGGTATTGGTAAAGTTAACGATTTGGTCGCCTTGTTTAACCGATACTTCTTCTAACATCGAATCGATGTAGTAACTTTGCCAACTTGCGCTAAAGTCGTCATGCTGCCAGTTAAGTGCAAAGTTAACTCTGTGCTCAGGCACCGCCATTTGGCCATTAACGCGCTGTCCAGCTCGATCTTTGGTTGCCAGGCCCGGTTCAATAACTTCATGTTTACTCACAAATGACCAGTTGAGTGCGGTACTCAAATCACCAAATGAAAACTGCCCGATGTCAAAACGAACTTCAGCGTCTATCCCTTGACGATTTAACGCATTGAGGTTTTCATTAAACACATCAACGCCGGTGATCACCCCCTGAAACTCACCAGATTGAACGCGATGTACAGAGTCGCAGTACAAACCACTATTCATACATTCACTCAATTTAGTCACCGCGCTAATGTTCCCAATGGCATCTTTTAATTGGATGTCATAAAAATCTAAGGTGATTGAACCGTTAGTAAGCCAGCTCGGCTGATAAATCACCCCAAGTGTTTTGCTCGTCGCGGTTTCAGGTTCCAGTTCCGTGTTACCGCCAGTATTGGTTCTGATCTGCCCGATCGTTTCTCGGTAACTACCATCATCGGGAACGCCTGTGCTGACACAGTTTTGGTTTGGATTTGCTACGGCACAAGGATCGTCGCCATTTTCAAAGCCAGGTAACCTTCCTTTATAAAGTTCCACCACATTAGGCGCTCTAAATGCTTGTGACCAAGTCCCTCTAAAACTCAACTGCTCATTCAACGCCCAAAATACGCCCACTTTTGAATTGGTAGTCGAGCCAAACGTATCAAAGTCTGAATATCGAGTCGCGAGGTTTAACTCTAAACTCTGCGCCCAATCATGGTCTGATAATAGTGGCACAACGGCTTCTAGATAAGCTTCATTGAGTGAATATTCGCCGCCCGTTGGTCTACCTAACCCGTCCGTGACTAAAATATTAATAGAAACGGCATCTGTTTGATTGCGCGCCTCAACCTTTTGATTTTCTATGCCAAAAGACACACCTAGGTCGCCCGCAGGCAAACTCGCCACGACACCACTTACATTCGCGCTGGCGATTTTAATTTGGTTATGACCTTGCTGGATCCCCGGCCAATCACCAGAGAGATAATTTAGCATGTCCTCGGAGATCTCAGAGTCGGTACCCGGTTGACCAAAGATATTAAGCGGCACACAACCCGCAATTAGCGCATCCGGTGTAGCACCACAGCGCAGCACGCCTTGCTCATCAAAATGAGTAGGACCAACCGCATTTTTAGCCGCTGGCCAATTGAATATACCGGTTTTTAGTCGTTTGTTTGAGTTGCGACCAAAATTGTAGGCAAGCTCCCAGCTCCAATCTGCATTAAAATCACCTGAGAGCGCCATCACAATTCGGTATTGGCTGTTTTCTACATGGTTCATACGGCCATTGGTTTCTACCATTCTGCGGCGCCAGTCGTTGATGGCATAAGGATTACCATCTTTATCTTTCGGACCGAATTGCTGGTTGTAGTAGTTATCAGGAGAGTAAGTAAAATCTAAATACCCACCCCAAACTGGAACTAATGGCTGAGGCGCACCATTGGTTGTGGATTTTCGATGTGAATAAAGCGCCTCAAAATTGAATACCACGTCATCCGAAAACTTCAAATTGCCAAGATCATACTCGCCAAATGCACTCATGCTATAGCGTTCAAAAGGCGTTTGCAGCAAGCTCGGCTCTTGGTAATTGTATAAGTCATTTTGCGCAAGCGACGCATCGGAGATAGTTTCACGCCACTCGCCATATTCAGGGCCTCGGGTAACAAATATTTCCTTGCCGTTTTCATCCGTGACTTTCAGGTTACTCCAAGGCATTGCGGAGCTACCGCCTTGACCGTAACTGCCATCGGGGTTGAGGGTTAAATCATAACGACTAAAATCTCTGTCGCCGGCATACACTTCTTGTTTTTCATCGTAGCTGGCACTCACCATAAAGCGCCCTTTATCACCAACAATGCCTGTTACGAGTTCCAAAGAAGTCGTATCAGCATCGCCTTCAGCGGATTGACCTATGGAGCCACTGACCTCAAAAATATCGCCCGTTTGGCGAGTAATAATGTTTACAACACCAGACACCGCATCAGAGCCGTAAATAGAAGAAGCACCGTCCAATAAAATTTCAACACGTTCAATAATCGCAGTAGGGATAGCACTAAGATCAACTGCAGCATCCGCGCCATTTCCCCCATTTGGTAAGCGACGGCCATTTAGCAAGACCAATGTGCGCTGCGCGCCTAAACCGCGCAAGTCAAAGTTTGTCACGCCCGACGTATTTTCATTTTGTGAAGCATTAGGAGCACTGGCTGACACCGTCAGATTTTGCAGCATATCACCAATATTTTTAAATCCGGTTTGCTCAATATCCGCTCTAGATATTGTGGTTACCGCACCGGGTTTACTTAGGTTTGCCCGCGCAATACGCGACCCCGTCACCATGATCTTCTCAACAGGTTCCGACGCTGCTTCTTCGGCAAACACTGGGGCCGTCCACACCATAGCGCCCGAACCACACAAGCTGGCGATTGCCAACGCCAAAGTCGTTTTTTGTTTTGTTATTGTCATAACGGTTTCCTTTGTAACGTTCCAAATTATAATCAGACGCTGACGATAGAAAGTTTCTTATTATCACCACAGGGAATGAAATAGGTTATTTATTGCGCCTTTTTATACTGATAACACAATTAAAACGTTCCAACAAACAATTCTAGACGATTTGCGCAATATTTATTTACTTTTATTGAATATTCAAGCACCTAATAAAAAGTCATGTGATCAGTCAGATTTGGCGTGTTCACTATCCCGAGATCCACAAATGTCACCTCTTTCTTGGTGTTCAATATTGACCTTTAAGGCCACCGAAATCTGGTAAAAAGCACTTACCGGGACTACCTTTATCTAGGGTTTATTGGTCTTTGCGATTTGATTTTTGTTCCTCTGAGCGTGTTTTGCTCGCGGTGTACAACTTGCCCTATATACACATCAATCATACTGCTGCAAAAACAAACTTGAGAGATCAACAGGCCCTAGCAATCTTCCGTCATCGAACAAACAAGGATCTCCCATGGATAAGAAGCAAAACACACCATCGATTTGCCCTTTCGCACATGGTGCAAATACGTCGTCAGAGCATAGCGAGCACCAGTGGTGGCCAAATAGCCTGAACCTAGACATATTGCATCAGCACGATACGAAAACCGATCCGATGGATGCCAATTTTGATTACAAAGGCGCCTTTAACAGCCTTGATTATCCCGCCCTTAAAAAAGATCTCGAGCAACTTATGACAGACTCTCAGCCATGGTGGCCCGCCGACTGGGGACACTATGGTGGGTTAATGATCAGAATGGCATGGCATGCTGCGGGCAGTTATCGTGTTGCAGATGGTCGCGGTGGCGCAAACACGGGGAATCAGCGTTTTGCTCCGCTAAACAGTTGGCCGGACAACGGAAACTTAGATAAAGCCCGGCGTTTACTTTGGCCGATCAAAAGAAAGTATGGCAACCAAATTTCATGGGCCGATTTAATCGTGCTGGCAGGCAACGTTGCTTATGAGTCAATGGGATTCAAAACCTTTGGCTTTGCCGGTGGCCGAGAAGATATCTGGCATCCAGAAAAGGATACCTACTGGGGCAGCGAAAAAGAGTGGCTAGCTCCCTCAAATAACCAAAACAGTCGCTATAGCGGTGAACGCGATTTAGAAAATCCGCTTGCCGCTGTGATGATGGGTCTTATCTATGTTAACCCTGAGGGCGTAGATGGTAATCCCGATCCGCTAAAAACAGCTAAAGATATGCGTGTTACCTTCGCTCGAATGGCAATGAACGATGAAGAAACCGTTGCCCTAACCGCTGGCGGACACACGGTGGGTAAAGCGCACGGTAATGGCAATGCCGATGAATTAGGCCCGGAGCCCGAAGGCGCGGACTTGCATGAACAAGGTTTTGGCTGGATGAATCACAGCTCACGTGGCATTGGTTCTAATGCAGTAACCAGCGGGATCGAAGGCGCTTGGACGACGAACCCAACTCAATGGGACAATGGCTACTTCTATTTGCTGTTCACGTACGAATGGGAACAAACCAAAAGCCCTGCGGGCGCGTGGCAATGGCAGCCTATCAATATAAAAGAAGAAGACAAACCAATTGACGCTGAAGATGCATCCAAACGCTGCATGCCGATGATGACAGATGCCGATATGGCGCTGAAAATGGACCCTGCTTATCGTAAAATTTCAGAGAAGTTCTACGCCGATCCCGACTATTTTAACGATGTTTTTGCCAAAGCTTGGTTTAAGCTCACCCACCGCGACCTTGGCCCTAAAAGTCGTTACCTTGGCCCTGAAGTACCCAATGAAGACCTGCTTTGGCAAGATCCAGTCCCCAGCGTTAACTACACCCTAAACGACAGTGAAATTAGCGCCCTCAAGCAACAGATTCTAGCAACCAATGTGACGCTTTCAGAATTAGTAGCCACCGCGTGGGATAGTGCTAGAACGTTTAGATATTCCGATTATAGAGGGGGTGCAAATGGTGCGAGGATCCGCCTAACCCCACAAAAGGATTGGCCTGGAAATGAACCAGAACGTCTAGCGAAAGTGCTCGCGGCATTAGAAGTCGTGCAAAGTAATTTTACGCCTACCATAAGCATGGCTGATTTAATCGTATTGGGTGGCTGTGCTGCTGTTGAACAAGCGGCTAAAAATGCCGGTGTGTCAATCCAAGTGCCTTTTGCCGCTGGACGAGGCGATGCCACAGACGAGCAAACCGACATTGAGTCATTTGATGTATTAGAGCCTGTACATGACGGTTTTCGCAATTGGCAAAAACAGCACTACAGCGTAAAACCAGAAGAAATGCTACTTGATAGAGCACAACTGATGGGCCTCACAGCCAAGGAAATGACCGTATTGATCGGCGGAATGCGCGTGCTAGGCACCAATCACGGGCAAACATCGCATGGCGTATTTACCGATAACGTTGGCACTTTGAGTAATGACTTTTTCGTCAACTTGACCGATATGGCATATCGCTGGGAGCCAAGTGGAGAGAACCTATATGAGATAAAAACACGCGACACGGACACGGTAAAATGGACCGCGACTCGCGTTGATCTCGTCTTTGGTTCTAATTCTATTTTGCGCGCTTACGCCGAAGTGTACGCACAAGATGATAGCAAAGAGAAGTTTGTCCGTGACTTCGTTGAGGTATGGACCAAAGTAATGAATGCAGACCGATTTGACCTAAAATAACCACTTCAATATAAACTTGGGATGTGATTGACTTTTCCGCAGTAAAGTCAATCACATACTAATCCTACATTGGTTTACACAAAACCTTAGTGATTTGCTTGCCATTGATTTTTATCGCTATATGCTAGAAACCAATAATAATAACGAAAGTAGGGAAATTATGTTTAAAAAATCACTCCTAGCATGTGCGTTGATCGCTTCGCTAACGGCATGTAACCAAACCACTCAACAAGTTAATCCACCGCAAACTACTCAAGCTATCTCTGACTTTAAGACGTATTCAGCAGAAACATTTTTTGATACCACAGACATTCAGGGTAACGCGTTTCGCCCTGATGCAAAGAAAATCTTAGTGGCTTCTGATGAGTCGGGTATATTTAACCTCTATGAAGTTGATGTTAAAACAGGCAAAAGAACACAAATAACCGATGCCGCAGACTCAACCTATCCAATTGGATACTTTCCCAACGATCCCCGTATCTTATTCACTCGAGACGGTGGCGGTAATGAACAATTTCATCTCTTTGTCCGTGACCAAAACGGTAACGTAAAAGATCTCACACCGGGAGAAAAGGTCAGAGCCGGTTTTGTCGGTTTCTCTGAGGATAACAAGGCATTTTTCGTGTTAAGTAACCAGCGCGATGAGCGCTTTATGGATCTATATCGCTTTGATGCCAGCACTTACGAAAGTGAACTTATCTATAAAAATGACAAAAACTTAAATGTCCAAAAAATGAGTGAGACAGACCGCTACCTTGCACTTGTCAATGCCCAAGGTAATAAAGACAGCGACCTATTCTTACTCGATTTACACAACCCAGATACCCCACTCGTTGAGATCTCAAATGTGGAGCACGAAGCAAACTTTTTCGCTTCAGCCTTTTCTAAGGACGATAAGTATTTATACTACAGCACAGATGCCCATGGTGAGTTTTCTCAAACTTGGCGCTATGAAATCGCAACGGGTAAACACACGCCTTACATCGTAAAAAATTGGGACGTACGATTTTTGTATTTCTCAGATTCCAACCGTTACCGCGTTGTTGGTGTAAACGAAGACTCTAGTATCAAAGTGACGATCACCGACCTTAAAACTGGCAAGGATATCAATTTACCCAAGCTCCCCGCAGGTAGTATCAACAGTGTTAACTTCTCTGATGACGAAAAGCTGATGGCTTTTTATTTAAATTCAGATACTTCGCCAAATAACCTGTACGTATGGCGGGTTGGCAGTGACGAAGTTAAGCAACTGACCTCAACCTTAAGCGATAAAATCGATACCGACCATTTGGTCGAAAGCACCATCGCTCGCTTTAACAGTTTTGATGGTTTGGAGATCCCAGGAGTACTCTATAAACCAAAGCTAGCGAGTTCAACAAATAAGGTACCGGCGCTTGTATTTGTTCATGGCGGCCCAGGAGGCCAAAGCATGACGGGTTATAGTGCACTTACTCAGCACTTAGTTAACCAAGGATATGCCATTTTTGCCGTAAACAACCGAGGTAGCTCTGGCTATGGTAAAACCTTCTTTCACTTAGACGACAAACGTCATGGTGAAGATGATTTACAAGATATTGTTTGGAGTAAAAAATACCTACAGCAACTGGACTGGGTTGATGCTGATCGCATTGGCATCATGGGCGGAAGCTATGGTGGCTATATGACAGCTGCTGCATTGGCGTTTGAGCCAGAAGAGTTTAAGCTGGGGATAAATATCTTTGGTGTAACTAACTGGGTCAGAACTCTTGAATCTATTCCTGCTTGGTGGGAGGCATATCGCAAGTCACTATATGATGAGCTAGGCGATCCAGCTACCGATAAAGAGCGTTTGCATCGTATATCACCGCTTTTCCATGCTAAAAATATCACTAAACCACTAATGGTGGTGCAAGGTGCAAACGACCCACGTGTACTGCAAGTTGAAAGTGATGAGTTAGTCGAAGCGGTTCGCTCAAACAATGTGCCAGTCAAATACGTCTTATTTGAAGATGAAGGACATGGGTTCTCGAAAAAGGAAAACCGTATTGAGGCCTCTCAAGCCTATCTCGACTTCCTTAAAAAGCACCTCTAACAACTAGGCTACCGGATCCGAGTATCTGACCTTCTATTACTCAGCTCGGATCCGAACGGCTTACTTATGGCCCCCTGTGCGCAAAAATACATCGTGAGATAAGGCTAAATAACCTGAGGTTTGGATAAGGAATGAGCTAACTCATTGTTTTTAATACCACATTAAATTATACCCTTATCTAGCCAATCAGTTTTAGGGATAACAAGGCGAATTTATGCACCAATAGCTGGCTATTGGAAGTGAATTCAACGCAGTTAGCGCTAAAACTGGCTGCTAGAAAGGCATTAATTATCCGAAGCTCAGGTTAAATAGTATAGCTCAGCATGCACTAAGCTCAGCCACTATCCAATCTCGAAACGCCTTTAATTTAGGCCACTCAAAATGGCGTTCAGGTGCAACCAAGTAATACCGATATTCACATAACCATGCAAAGTCGGGATAGATTTCTAATTGGCCAAGCTCTAAAGATTGATTCACTAAACGTCGACGTAACAAAGAAAATCCTTGCCCTGCTACTGTTGCCTGCTGAACTAATGCTGCATTATCAATTTTGAGATTACTGAATGTATGACCGCTCAGATCAAGTTGCTTATTAAGCTCGATCCACGCACGCTCATTATCTCGACCTTCATCATAGATAAAGTTGAGTTTTGATAGCTGTCCTCGCAACGGTTTATTTGGGTCAATTAATCCTGGGCGGTAGGCGAGAACTAACTCGTCCTCAGCGATGAGCTCGCTTTTCAGTCCCGGGTAATTACCAAATCCAAAACGGATCCCAATATCAATACCGTCGTGATTAAAATCGGCGAGTTGCTCGGTTGGATCGATACGTAACTGGTAGTCTGGTAATGCTTTGTTAAAGCTCGCCAATCTTGGTAGAAGCCAACAGGTAGCAAATGAAGGTAAAACTGACAGGTTAATGGTATTTGGATTCGGATCTAATTTTAACGTCGATAGACCCATTTCAACTTGCCCAAAAGCCTTGTGTAAATAAGGTAACAAGTCTTGCCCTTGCTGGGTTAGCAATACCTTCCTTGTTTGCCGCTCGAACAACATGCAACCAAGCTGTTGCTCGAGTGTTCTTATTTGCTGGCTCACTGCAGCTTGAGTCACGAATAAGGCTTCCGCCGCCTGCTTAAAACTACCTAATTCTGCCGCCGTTTTAAAATACCAAAGTCCTTTGAGTGGAGGTGATTTCATTCGCTATCTTACTTAATTAAAACTTAACTATAGGTCAGAATTTCTAGTTTGTCAGTTTTATGAATGCGCACAATACTTAGCAGTGAAATCAGAGACGGAAGGAGTCTTTATCATGAAATACGCAATTATTCTTGCATTTCCTCTAGCAGCACTCGCATCAACATCCGAGCAGGTACAAACTGAAAAAGTATTTACTGATGCGGGATACCCCTACAAAAACTTAATCATGAAAGCCAAAAAAGTTGAGCTTGTTTATTCAGAAGAGCAAAACAAAACGACCTGTCGAGTTAAAGTCTATAGCGGTGATGTACTTCATGAAGGGGAGCCTATGGAGATATCGGCTAAAACGTTTTCAACCGATCCCATCAAAGGTTGTCTTGCCCGACAAAATGCCAAACATATTTTAAGTTTGCTGTAGATCACATGTGTACCTCAGCATCTTTTTTGTACTAAAAGATGATTTGAAATTAGCATTAGCAACTTGCTTCCGGTAGTTGCTAATCGTTATCACTGTGTTGTACGTGTTTGCATAAGTTCGAAAGCATAAACATTTAACAGATGGTTTCAACACAACCAAAGAACAATACACCTGTTAACAAAGAGCACTCAAGTATGCGCTAACTTTCGCTTAAATTGAATCCCTGCTAAGTAGAGTAACTTTAGTACCAGCAATAAAATGTGCATATTCCACTTCGTAACAGAACATAACGCATCAGCACAAAACCCATAATTAATTGATATTAAATAAAAATTATTTTTACCCTTGTCAAAC
>NZ_JAKEVK010000047.1:0-27968 GCF_022398435.1 Pseudoalteromonas sp. Isolate6
ATTGTATACAATATACCTATGATGGCAAGCACAATAACTAAACAACTTAATGAAAGGCGAGAACCATGAACGTAAATTGGCAGGGTGTATATCCAGCAGTAACCACTCAATTCCATGATGATGAAAGTATCAACTTTGATACCACTAAAGCGATGATAGATAACCTGATTAACGAAGGGGTTCATGGCATCATAGTATTAGGCACCGTAGGTGAAAATTGCTCACTCACGGCTGACGAGAAACGCCAAGTTTTAAAAGCTGCAACAGAAGTTGTAGGTGATAGAGTGCCACTACTTAGTGGTGTGGCTGAGACCACAACAGCACTTGCTGTCGAGTTTGCCAAGGATGCAGAAGCGCTAGGCATTGATGGACTGATGGTATTGCCGGGGATGGTCTACCGCTCAACCGAGCGTGAAGCTATTCATCATTACCAACAGGTGGCGCGCAGCACCGCATTACCTATTATGATTTACAACAATCCAGTGACCTATGGTGTCGACGTGTCAATCGAAGGCATGAAAACCTTAGCTGAAGAGTCCAATATTGTTTCTGTAAAAGAAGCAACGGAAGATACCCGCCGTATTAGCGAGCTGTTTAGCGCATTTGGCGATCGTTACGTGGTATTTGGTGGTGTTGATGATATCGCACTGGAAAGCCTGATGCTTGGTGCGACGGGTTGGATCTCGGGATTGACCAATGTATTCCCACGCGAGTCAGTGGCTATTTATAAACTTGCTGAGCAAGGTCGTTTTGAGGAAGCGCGCGCGCTGTGGCGTTGGTTTTTACCTTTGCTACGTTTAGATACGATTCCGACACTGGTGCAGTGCATCAAATATGCAGAGTATTTGGCTGGGCGCGGTAGTGAAGTGACTCGTTCTCCAAGATTGCCACTAACTCAAGAAGAAAAAGCCTATGTAAGTCGTTTGTACGATGAAGCGATGGCAAATCGAATTGACTTAAGCCAATATAACTTGGACTAAGCGTATGATTTTAGGCACCTACTATTGTATAGATGGCCATACTTGTGGCAATCCCGTGCGCTTGGTCACAAGCGGTCATCCAACGCTTTTGGGCGAGAGCATGAGTGAAAAGCGCCAACATTTTTTACGTGACTACGATTGGATAAGGCGCGCATTGATGTTTGAGCCCAGAGGCCATGACATGATGTCGGGTGCCTTTTTGTATCCACCGACCACTGCTGATGGGGATGTGGCAATCCTATTTATCGAAACCTCTGGGTGCTTGCCTATGTGTGGGCACGGCACTATCGGGACAGTCACTTTTGGCCTCGAAAGCGGCCTTATTACCCCAAAGGAACAGGGGGTACTCAAGCTTGACACCCCTGCGGGGCGCGTGAATGCCTATTATGAGATGAAAGCAGGTAAAGTGACTTGGGTAAGGCTCTACAATGTGCCGGCATTTTTGGCTTACCAAGCGGTGCCTGTCCACGTTGATGGGTTGGGGGAGCTTATCCTTGATATCGCCTATGGCGGTAACTTTTACATTATCGTTGAACCTCAAAGTTTATTTGCTGGTGTGGATCAAAGCTGCGCCGCTGAATTACTGGCGTGGAGCCCTAAAGTGCGCGCGGCAGTTAATGCGCAAATAAACCCTATTCATCCCGAAGACTCTACCGTGTGCGGCGCCTCCCATGTGTTGTGGACAGGCAAGCCACAGCACCCAGGTAGTCATGCGGCCAACGCGGTATTTTATGGCGATAAAGCACTTGATAGGTCACCTTGTGGCACAGGCACAAGTGCAAGAATGGCACAGTTGTATGCAAAGGGGCTGCTAAAAGAGGGTGATACATTTGTTCACGAGAGCATCATAGGCAGTCAATTTATCGGTAAGGTCGAAGGCACAACTGAGGTCGCGGGAAAAGCGGCTATTCTACCAAGTATTCAAGGTTGGGCACGTCAAACGGGGAGTAATTGTATCACTGTAGATGACGAAGATCCGTATGCACTTGGTTTTCAGGTGCTCTAGCCATTAAGACTGAAAGAAAACAGGAGCTAACAATGAATTTATCAGGAAAGAGCTACGTCAACGGTGCGTGGCAAGCCGCACAAACGGCAACAACGTTTTGCGCGTTTTGCCCGGCAACCAATGAACCGTTAACGCAAGCATTTTTTAACGCCAGTGAAGCACAAGTAGAAGAAGCCGTTAATGCAGCAGAGCAGGCTTTTAAGGCTTATCGTAAAACCTCGATGACTGCTAGAGCCGAATTTTTAGAGACCATAGCCCAAGAAATTCTCGCCTTAGGTGATGAGCTGATCACTACTACGATGGCAGAAACTAACCTACCAAGGCCACGACTCGAGGGCGAGCGTGGCCGCACGGTAAACCAATTAAACACATTTGCTGCAGCGCTGAGAGATAACCTAGCTGAGCTTTGCCTGACTAAGGAAGAGCAAGCAGACCCAAATCGCACGCCGGTGCCTAAGCCAAAAACACAGCTTAAGCATATTCCTATTGGTGTTGTTGCGGTGTTTGGCGCGTCAAACTTCCCGTATGCCTTCTCTACGCTCGGGGGCGATACCGCAGCTGCGTTAGCCGCCGGCTGTCCTGTGGTATATAAAGGTCACCCAGCACATCCGGCAACGTGTGAGCTAATGACTAGGGCCATCGCCACAGCAATAAGCAAGTGCGATATGCCAAGCGGGGTGTTTTCAATGCTGCAAGCGAAAGCATACGATGTCGCGCATTGGCTGGTGGAAGCTAAGCCTATCAAAGCGGTTGGGTTTACAGGCTCCTTTGGCGTTGCAAAAGCATTGCAAGAAACCATCGCGAAGCGCCATGAACCTATCCCGCTTTACGGTGAGCTTGGCAGCGTGAACCCGCAAATTGTCTTACCTGAAAAAGTACAGGCACAAGGCGCAGAGCTTGGTGCACAATTTGTCCAGTCTTTACTTATGGGTAATGGTCAATTTTGTACTAGCCCCGGCATTTGGTTGGTGCCAAGTAGTAGTTCGCAAACATTTATCGAGACAACTAAGCGACATATTAGTGAAGCGCCTTCAGATACCTTATTGACTCCGGGCATTTTAAAAGCTTATCAAAACAGCATCGCGGCGCTAAAAGCACACCCTCAAGTAACGTTGTTGAGCGCTGGTGAGCAAGCACAGCCGTTTCACGCAAGCGCTCACTTGTTCCTGACGGATAGCGAAAGCTTTGCAACCGATGCAAGGCTTAAAGAAGAAGTCTTTGGGCCAAGTGCTTTAGTGGTGAGCTATGACAACTTAGCACAGCTTGAAGACTTAATCGCAGACTTAGATGGACAACTCACCGCCAGTATTCATGGCACTGAGTCTGACCTACATCAAGCCGAATGCATCATAGAGGCGCTACAATACCGCGTAGGTCGATTGATTTACGGGCAAATGCCCACGGGCGTTGAAGTGTGCGCCACCATGAACCACGGTGGGCCGTTCCCGTCATCAACCGATGTACGTTCAACATCGGTAGGGTTAGAAGCGCTCAAACGATTCGTAAGACCAATTTGTATACAAAGTTAAGCAAACCAAGCCCATAGTACTGCTATGGGCTTATTTATTCAGACATAATTCGCACATCAAACTTATATACTCGACAAACATGCAATTTGAACTCAGATACGTTTATAATGAGTTCATAAAACAATAATTACTAAATACTATGGCGATTGTACATAAAACTCGAACTCAATTAGTTGCTGAAGCAATTCGTGAAAAAATCCTCACTGGCGAAATCAAAGCGGGCGAGCCGCTAAGGCAAGCCGCGCTGGCAGATGAGTTAAATGTCAGTCGTATCCCAGTTAGAGAAGCCCTTCTGCAACTAGAAGCTGAAGGCTTAGTTAACTTTGAAGCGCACAAAGGTGCGACAGTCACGCGTTTAAGTGCCGAACAAATCGATGAAATATTTGACTTACGCGCATTGTTAGAAGCCGAGCTATTACGTCACTCAATCGACAAGTTAACCGCACGTGACCTATTAGAAGCCGAAGCCATCTTAGCTGAACTTGAAGAAGCCACTGCCGCTGGTGATACACAGTTGGCAACGGGTAAACTCAACGCCGAATTTCACAGTAAACTCTACAGCAAAGCACAGCGCCCACAAACTCGCGAGTTGGTGGATGTGTACAGTAAAAACTCTGAGCGCTACGTGCGCATGCACATCCTTCTTGCCGGTGGCATTAAAACTGCGCCCGAGGAACATCGCCAGTTATTAGAGCTGTGCCGCGATAAAAATACCAAAGGGGCCTGTGACTTTTTGAAAAAGCATATCACTGGCGCAAAAGATGATATTAAAGCGCTGCTACTAAAGCTTGAAAGCGAGCAATAGGTAAATTTGGTTAAATAAATCTCAGTGGATTTCTGAACCGTAGTCATATTTACTACCATGACTGTTGTTCAGGACGCTGTGATTACATGTATTGCACAGACATAATCATACCTAACGCCCCCAACATTGATCCACATCATCCTCGCAAGACTAAAGTCTCATCAAAATTTGGCGGCTTTTTATCTATCTTTACTCTGTTCTAGCAAAACTGAGTAACCTATTATGACAACAACAACCTATCAGCAGGCATATCAAACATTTTCCCAAGACCCAGAGGCATTTTGGCTCAACGAAGCGGCACGGCTTGATTGGCATACGCCACCAAAAATCGGACATAACCAGGACCAAGAGGGGCTAAGTCATTGGTTTAGTGATGGTTTGATGAATACCAGTTATTTGGCACTCGACCATCATGTACACCATGGCCGAGGCGAGCAAACTGCATTAATTTATGACTCGCCAGTGACGAATACCAAACGCAAAATTAGCTATCGAGAATTGCTCTCTCAAGTGAGCCATTTTGCAGCTGGCTTAAATCAACTTGGTGTAAGTGTAGGGGATAGGGTGGTAATTTATATGCCCATGGTGCCAGAGGCGGTTGTTGCTATGCTTGCCTGCGCGCGCGTGGGTGCTATTCATTCTGTGGTGTTTGGCGGTTTTGCGCCCCATGAGCTTGCGGTGAGAATAGATGATGCTAAACCAAAGCTAGTGATCAGTGCTTCTTGTGGAATTGAAATAGGTCGCACGATTGAATACAAACCTATGCTGGATGAAGCTTTGTCGTTGGCAAAGCATCAAGTGGAACATTGCATTGTGCTACAGCGTGAAGCATACCAAGCGCAGATGTCATCGCCAAGGGACCTAGATTGGACTGTGGTGGCAAATACGCCAGAGTCTTTTGATGCTGTGCCTTTACCAAGCACGCATCCGCTTTATATTTTGTATACCTCTGGCACCACAGGCACACCCAAAGGAGTAGTGCGAGAGCAGGGCGGTCACGCCGTGGCATTAAACTACAGTATGAAAACCGTTTACGGCATGGAGCCCGGAGAAGTGTTTTGGGCAGCATCCGACATTGGCTGGGTTGTGGGGCATTCTTATATTGTCTATGGCCCACTGATTTATGGTTGTACCAGCGTGTTATACGAAGGAAAACCGATTAAAACTCCAGACGCAGGGGCATTTTGGCGAGTGGTTGAAGAATATCAAGTGGCAGCACTTTTTAGTGCACCGACGGCATTTCGTGCCATTAAAAAAGAAGATCCGAGCGCAGCGCTTTTGGCTAATTACAACACCAGCAGTCTAAAAACGCTATTTTTAGCTGGTGAACGACTCGACCCTGCCACCTACGACTGGTTACAGTCCACTACAAAGCTACCGGTAATTGATCACTGGTGGCAAACGGAAACGGGCTGGGCAATTGCGTGTAACCCAGTTGGGATTGAATTGATGCCTTCAAAGGCGGGCAGTGCCACAGTTCCTACACCGGGCTATCAAGTCGAGATCCTCGATGTAGACGGCAGTCCATGCGAGGCCAATCAACAAGGTGTTGTTGCGGTTAAATTACCACTTCCTCCCGGTTGTTTAACCACTATTTGGAATAACACGGCGCGCTTTAAAGGCAGTTACTTATCACAATACCCCGGCTATTACCTCTCTGGCGATGGCGGGTATTTTGATGAAGACGGCTACCTGTTTATTATGGGCCGCACTGATGATGTAATAAACGTAGCCGGGCATAGACTGTCAACTGGTGAAATGGAAGAAATCGTTGCTGGTCACAATGCAATTGCAGAATGCGCGGTATTCGCCGGTAAAGACGAGTTAAAAGGTCAAGTACCCATTGCAATGGTGGTATTGAAAGATGGCGTAAACACCACTGAATCGGCAATTGCCGAGGAGATAAGAAGCCTGATCCGCGAAAAAATCGGCGCGATTGCCTGCCTTAAAACCATTAAAGTGGTTGAGCGTTTACCCAAAACCCGTTCGGGTAAAATTCTCAGAAAGAACCTACGCCAGCTGGTAGACGGAGAAGACATTGTCGTGCCATCTACCATTGACGACCCGGCCATTATCGAAGAGTTAAAGCAATTGTGGGATGTGAGCCAGCACCAATAGTTTTTGCGTGTCAGCAGGTTACCCCTAACGCGAAACGCGCATCAACATTAGTTAGGAGCGGGTTCATTCCGCGATCTTTTGAGTGCGGTTCCTTCTAAAATCTGATGTCGCAATAAATCACGACCTACCAGTTTTAGTCACGATCCAGCTTTGTTGCTGAGCTGTTAGGGTAAACCTTGTGCTAAACGCGCATCACCATTAGTTAGGAGCGGGTTTACCCCGCGATCTTTCGAGTGCGGATACCTCAAAAATCTGATGTCGCAATAAATCACGACCTACGAGTTTTAGTAATGATTTACCAGTGTTGCTGAGCTGTTAGGGTAAACCTTGTGCTAAACGCGCAGCAATATTAGGTGGGAGCGGGTTCACCCCGCGATCTTTTGCGTGCGGTACCTTCTAAAATCTGATATCGCGATAAATCACGACCTACGAGTTTTAGTCACGATCTAGCTTTGTTGCTGAGCTGTTAGGGTAAACCTTGTGCTAAACGCGCATCAACATTAGGTAGGAGCGGGTTCACCCCGCGATCTTTTGAGTGCGGTTCCTTCTAAAATCTGATATCGCGATAAATCACGACCTACCAGTTTTAGTCACGATCCAGCTTTGTTACTGAGCTGTTAGGGTAAACCTTGTGCTAAACGCGCATCAACATTAGGTAGGAGCGGGTTCACCCCGCGATCTTTTGGAGTGCGGTTACCTCAAAAATCTGATATCGCGATAAATCACGACCTACCAGTTTTAGTCACGTTCTGCTATTGTCCGCAAACTGTCCGGTGTCCGTCCAATCCCCTTGAATAAAGCCGTTAAATCTCATAAATTTCATATAAAACAACAATATAAATTCTGGCACGCTACTTGTAATTAGTTACTCATGATAATCTCGGACACTCACGTGTCCGCATGGAGGTAGCATGATTAAAGATACAAGTGCGCAAGACAAACAAATCGCAAAAAAGCGAACCATAAAAAAGCCTGTAATTGCGTTATTGGCCGTTGGCATCACATTAGGTGGACTAACCAGTGCTTGGTCAAGTATTAACACTATTCTATCAGCAGAGCAGACCGTATCGCGGGAGCAAGTACGTCTCGCCACAGTAGTGAGAGGTGATATCAGCGAAGATCTTCGTGTTGAAGGGCGTACGCTCGCTGCGAATAATCCAGATTTATATGCCATCGCATCGGGCACAGTAACGCTAAACGTTAAACCTGGTGATGCCATCAAAGCGGGGCAAGCGTTGCTTAGGATAGATAGTCCTGAACTAACCAATCGTTTACTACAAGAAGAGGCTACGTTCGAACGTTTACAAACGGAAGTTGAGCGCCAACGGATCTCGATTAAACAGCAGCTACTCGATACCGAACAACGCATGGAAATGGCGAAAGTAGACTTAGAAGCGGCAGAGCGTGAAATGGCGCGCTCAAAACAAAGCATCGAAAAGCAAATTATCTCAAAATTAGAGCTTGAACAGTCAATGGTTGAACTTAAGCGCGCGCAGTTACAAGAGCGGCACGCCATCGAGTCGCTAAAGCTTGAGCAAGAGCGACTTGCGTTTGAGCTAAAAAGTAGTGAACTGAGCCTAACCAGACAGCAGCATATTTTAGAAGAAGTGCAGCGTCAGGTAGCAGCACTTAATATTATTTCGCCGTTATCAGGCATTGTTGGTACTGTGCATGTCCAACAAAAGCAGTTTGTACAGCGAGATGCCGCATTAATATCACTGGTTGACCTTTCTGAGCTTGAAGTTGAAGCACAAATACCAGAAATTTACGCCGACAACCTGGGGGTCGGCATGGCCGCTGAAGTATTTATCAATCAATACCAATATCATGCGAAGCTGGTCGCTATTTCCCCTGAAATCGAAGCTGGTCGCGTCAGTGCTCGGGTGCGCTTTGACGAGCAGCCAAGCGGCCTTCGCCAAAATCAAAAGGTATCTACAAGAATTATCCTATCGCAAAAGCAAGATGTGCTCAAAGTAAGGCGTGGTGCATTTGTTGAAACCGGTGCCGGGCGTTTTACCTATGCGGTTGTCGGTGAGCAGGCTGATCAAACACCAATTCAGATTGGTGTAAAAAGTATTTCTGAAGTTGAGATTATTGAAGGCCTGAGTGAAGGGCAAGAAATCGTGATTTCAAGTTTAGAACCGTTCAATAAAAAAGCGCGAGTGCTACTCGGGAAGTAGCGCCAGCTTTCGTTGCGAATAAGAATTAGAAGGAATAGACAATGTTAAAAATGAATGAAGTAAGCAAAATCTATCGCACAGATCTGATTGAGACCCATGCACTCAGTAATGTGAATTTGACCATTGAAGAAGGGGAATTTATTGCGGTCACAGGCCCGTCAGGATCGGGTAAAACGACCTTTTTGAACATTGCGGGTTTATTAGAGCGTTTTGAGCGCGGTGATTATTTTCTAGATGGTGAAAACGTTGCCAATCTTAACGATAAAAAGCTATCACAACTACGAAACGAAAAAATTGGCTTTATCTTCCAAGGCTTTAACCTTATCAGTGACTTATCTTTATATGACAACGTTGAAGTCCCCCTTATTTTTAGGGGAATAAAAGCCAATGAGCGTAAAAAGCGCATTGAAGAAGCACTCGAACTCGTTGGGCTTGCCAGCCGAATGAAGCATTATCCTGCACAGCTCAGTGGCGGGCAACAGCAACGTGTTGCTATTGCCAGAGCACTGGCGGGGAAACCGCGATTCCTATTGGCGGATGAGCCAACGGGAAATTTAGACAGCTTAATGGCAAGGCAAGTGATGGACTTATTACAAGAGGTAAACCAAGCGGGTACTACATTGATTATGGTAACGCATGACAATGAACTGGCTCGAAGAGCTGGTCGCAACATTCAAATTCTTGATGGTGAACTCACTGACATCACTAAATCTCAACTAACCGAACTGGCAGTGTAGGAGCAGGCAATGAAAGAGCTAGTACTTTTAGCTTGGCAAGGGTTAAAGCAAAAGCCCAAACTGAGTGCACTAATGATAATCAACCTTGCAGTTGGGATCACTTTAATGTTGACTATGTCAGCCATAGTAAAACAAAGCAGTAGCGAAGTCATTGGTTATAAGGCAAACAGCTTATTTACGGCAGGCCTCAATTATTATGATGCGGTGGTAGATGTTGTCGACTTTAGACAATTTCCTCGCTGGACTTTTCAAGATGCCCAAGCACTTAAGCAAGCGGATTTATCGTACGAGCACCTATCGTTTAACTACACCACGGAGTTTATTGTTGGTCTTGCTGATAACTCAGTTAGGCCTATTAGTGTAGAGGCATCTGGTACAGATAGAGAGATGTTTAATGTACTAGATGCGCCGTTTATTTACGGTACATCTTGGAACGAAAAAAGCCAGCAAAGTAGTGAAGCGGTGGCTGTGATCAGTAAAAACGTCAACGACCATCTATTTGGTGGGGCGAATTCTGTTGGACAGTTTATTCAAGTTCAAGGAGAACAAATACAAGTCGTGGGCGTGGTTGATTTAAGCAATTATAAACGTCGCTTCCAAGATTTGAGCTTTAGCAATAATTACAACCACGATGTTTTTATTCCGCTAAATTATGCTTATGCGCAAAACTTTCCGAGAACGGGGCAAGTAACGTGCAGAACTGACGAGTTATACACTGCAACTAACCCGAGAAGTGGCAGTATCGACATGTTGAAAAGTACTGAATGTGGTTATTTGACGGTTTGGTTCCAGTATCAAGAAGACAAGAAGACGGCGCATCTTGCAGAACTAAAAACCTGGTTAAATAACTATATCGTTAACCAACAAGAAGTTGGCCGGTTTCAACATACTAACCTTACTAGTTTTTATAGCATGGGTGAGCTGTATATTTTGATCCAGCGCTTTATGGCGTGGGAAGCCATTTATCTGACTTTTTCGTATTTATTATTTGGCATTTGTTTAGTGAATACAGTGGGGATCCTACTGGCCAAATTCCAAGCCAATCGCAAGCTTATTTCTCTTTACCGAGCCCTCGGTGCAAATCGTAGAGTGATCATGAAAATTCATTTTCTAGAAATTCTCATGCTCACGGTTGCATCTGTGCTGTTTGGTTTTGTACTAGCATTTGCAGGACTCGAGTTGATGTTCCATCTGCGTATGTATCAGACGGATTATATGGCACTTGCTGAGCAAGTACGACAAATCTATCAGTTCGATGGTGAGCTGGCACTTTGGACGACTATTGGGATTTTCTTAGCGGTGGGTCTATCTGGGTTATATCCGGTATACCGCAGTAGTCGCGTATCACCAGCTGCAGAGTTAAGGGGATAATCATGGCGATTAAACATATTTTAAAGCTGATATTAAAGCAAAAGAGCATTTCACTATTAATTATTCTACAAATCGCGATTACCGTGATGATTGTCAGCAACACGGCCTTTATCAGCTATGCAACGCTGCAAAACTGGTTAATTCCTTCAAAGCTGGAAGAGCAACAAATTCTCAATGTGACGACGCGTGTATTTGATACCTCAGTAAATGTCCAGTCACTTATCGAAAAGGATATTCAAGCGATTGAAAACGTACCGGGGGTTATCGGTGCATCTTATGCCGGTAGAGAACTGGTATTAAACAGCTTAGGCCCTGGGTGGACCATTTTTAAAGATACCCAACCAGAAACGGATTATAGCGTGTTCGGCTTCTTTGGCTTAGATGAAAAGGGAGTTGATGTACTTGGGCTTGATCTCGTTGAAGGGCGCAGGTTTTATGCCAGCGAATTTATTAAAGGCGATGAGACTACAAAAAATGCCGGCGTTATTATGATAAGTGACGACCTTGCCACGTCCTTATTTGGTGATAGCTCTGCTCTTGGAAAGTCGGTGTATATTTCAAGACAGCGTATTCCTCACCAAGTCGTTGGGGTATATAAAGGTAAAATGCTTGGTGAAAGTGCCACATATAGTCAACAACCCTACAATTCGGGAGTTGTACCTGAAGTCATCTGGGGTAACCGTCAGCGGGCCAATTATTTAGTGCGAGTAGAGGAAGGCGTATCTGAGCGCATTCTAGAAGAGGTCGAAACCGCGCTTTATCATTCTGAGGGCCGTATGGTAGAGAGAGTTGAATTTGTAGCGCGTGCTAAAAAGCGTTTGTGGGATGGCCGCAGCACCTTTGCACTCACCATGGCAGGTATAAGCGGCATCGCTTGTGTGGTCACCGCGCTCGGTATAGTCGCACTTGTCAGCTTTTCTGTTAGCCTTAGAAAGAAAGATCATGGTGTACTTCGTGCACTAGGCGCATCTAAAGGTAAAGTGATGTGGTCTTTAATTAAAGAAAATACAATTTTAGTCTGTATCGGTTTAGTGCTAGGCTTTGGCCTCTCGATTTTGCTTTACTATTTTTTGATGAATAATGTTCGAGTGCAAAGTGTGGTAGAGATACCGTTATTGGTTGGGGTAGCTATTTTTACTTGGCTTGTGAGTACATTGGCGGTGTACCTGCCTGCTAAGGAAGCCGCCAAAGTGTCGCCGGCGCAAGTAACTAAATCGAGTTAATAATAAAAACAATACAGCCCCGAAAGGGGCTAAATCTACAAATTAGGATCAAAAGCGTTCATGAGTGTATTGGTAATTGACGATAATCCGGATGTAATTCAAGCAATTAAAGTCCTCTTATTGCTCAATGATATTCAGTGTGAAGGCGTGACTTCTCCGCAGCAAGGCTTAGAGATGGTACGTAGTAAACAGTTCGACTTGGTCATTCAAGATATGAACTTTACCAGAGACACCACCAGCGGGGCAGAAGGTAAAGCCCTATATAAAGCAATCAGAGATTTAGAGCCTGATTTACCTATCGTTTTATTGACCGCTTGGACAAATCTTGAAATGGCGGTGGAGCTAATTAAAGATGGTGCGGCAGACTACTTAGCCAAACCTTGGAAAGACCATAAACTCGTCACCTCAGTGAAAAACTTGCTCGAAATGCGAGAACTACAAGAACAAGTTAGTAGCGCCGCTAATCAGCGCAATACCAGATTACAGAAGCTAAAAGCGCAATACGATCTGTGTGGTGTGGTGGTAGCCGATCCTGCTATGTTGAGCTTGCTTGAAATGGCAACTCAGGTTGCCCATTCTGATGCACCAATATTGATCACAGGACCAAACGGGGCAGGTAAAGAAAAAATTGCAGAAATCGTGCAAGTCAATAGCAGCTATAAACATAAACCCTTTATTAAGGTAAATGCAGGAGCTATCCCAGCTGACCTGATTGAGGCCGAATTATTTGGGGTTGAAAGTGGTGCGTATACAGGCGCACAAAAATCGAGGGCAGGGCGCTTTGAAGCGGCTGATGGCGGGACCTTATTTTTGGATGAAATCGGCAACTTGTCTTTGGCAGGGCAACAAAAATTACTGAGGGTTTTACAAAGTGGTGAGTTTGAACGCGTTGGCAGCACGATAACAAAGAGGGTGAATGTTAGGGTGATCAGTGCCACCAACAGTAATTTACCAGAGGCCATTCGGGCAGGTACTTTTAGAGAAGACTTATATTATCGTATCAATATGATTGAGTTAAAGCTGCCGCCACTATCTGAGCGAAAAGAAGATATTGTCGTGTTAGTGGATCACTTTTTGCCTAGCAATAAGAGTTTGAGTAACGCAGCTATGAAGCAGTTAAAGCATCATACTTGGCCTGGAAACGTTAGAGAGCTTGAAAACACCATAGCCCGTGCTGTGTTGCTGAGCCCCGGGCAAGAAATTGAGTGTGAGCATTTAGCAATTCAAATACCACAACATGAAGAGCCGCTTGAATATACACAAGCAGATATCGAAGCTGCATTAGACAGCGCTGATGGCGTCGTCAGTAAAGCCGCAAGAAAGCTTGGATTAAGTCGGCAAGCACTATATCGGAGAATGGAGAAATTTGGCTTAAAATGACGATATCTCTTCAAGCAGCTGTGTCTGCATGCTTATTTGTATCATTATTGGTGTTTGCGGCTATTTTATGGCTGGCAGCTTCATTTGCAATACCACTTACTCTGGCAATTCCGGTGGGGCTCCTTTTTGCAACGGTATTTGGCATTGTCGGTATCAGTTATTTTTTTTCTCGCCAACGGCGGATCATAGATTGCTTAACGGACGGGATCCGCAGTTTTAAAGATCAAGACTTCTCAGTTCAAATTACCCACTTTGAAAGCATAGAAATGTCTGACTTAATTCTGGAATATAATCGTTTATCGACGACATTAAAAAAACAGCGCCACGCTACTAGCCAAAGGGAGTTACTACTCGATACCATTTTGCAGGTGTCGCCGGTGTCGATTATATTACTCAATCAGTTTGATCAGGTTGTATATGCCAACGACAAAGCTGGGAAATTACTCAATAACAAAAAATCTTTAAGTGGCCTTGTACTTCATCATGCCATCGCGAATGCAGAGCCTAAGCTGCAAACAATTTTGCTACAAAAAGAATCCGGGTTTGTGACCTTTCAAGCCAATGATGAAAAGCAAAGCTATTACTTTTCAAGGCAGAGTATCACACTCAACCACCATCCACATGTATTGCTAATGTGTCAAAACTTATCTAGCGAAATGAGCCGTCAAGAGGTGGGACTTTGGAAAAACGCCATTCGCCTGATAAGTCATGAGCTCAATAATTCATTAGCGCCCATTTCTTCGTTGACTAACTCCGCAAATACGATTGTTGAGCGTAGCGCTAAAGAACAAAATCATACCCTAGTCCAGTTGCTACCTGATATGCTGGCAACCATTAATCGCCGCACCGAAAACTTGAGTGAGTTTGTGGCTAAATATAGTGAATTTGCGAGATTACCGGCTCCTAATATTTCAGAGCAACCCTTGCAGCCCTTACTTGATACCGTTGGTAAGCTTTATGACTTTACTTCGCTGGCACCACTTCCTGTGGAGCGCGCTTTTTTTGATCCCATACAGGTAGAGCAGGTGATGATTAATTTGGTTAAAAACGCCCATGAGTCAGGATCTAAAATAGATGAAATAGGCGTGAAGCTGCTGGTTGATTATCAACGCCTGATAGTCGTGGTTGTTGATAGAGGTGTAGGAATGGAAGAAGAAAAGCTAGCAAACGCAGTACTGCCATTCTTTTCTACTAAACCAAGTGGCACAGGGATAGGGCTGAGTATTTGTAATGAAGTCGCCATTGCCCACGGTGGACAACTTAAGCTATTTAATCGCGAAAAGGGCGGACTAATGGTGCAGTTTGATCTACCCCTCGTTGCACCAAAAACATAGTATTGTCATTGTACTAACCCATATCGAGTAGGCGCAGATCCACCCAGCGTTTTTTGATTCCGCATTTCGGGTAGGAGCGGGTTCACCCCGCGATCTTTTTGGTTTTAATGCCGTACCTTAGGCGGCGGAAATCCTGTGTCGTGATAAATCACGACCTACAAATAACAAGCTTCACAAATTTATTTGGTTGAYCTCWTTTTTTGCTAAGCCCATATCTGGTGGGAGCGGGTTCAYCCCGCGATCTTTTTGGTTTTAATGCCGTACCTTAGGGGCGGAAATCCTGTGTCGTGATAAATCACGACCTACAAATAACAAGCTTCACAAATTTATTTGGTTGATCTCATTTTTTGCTAAGCCCATATCTGGTGGGAGCGGGTTCACCCCGCGATCTTTTTGGTTTTAATGCCGTACCTTAGGGGCGGAAATCCTGTGTCGTGATAAATCACGACCTACCAGTCAGCTGCGCTGCTAAAGCAAATATTGTCCTAAAAGCTCAATTTCTGGTAGGAGCGGGTTCACCCAGCGATCTTTTTGCCTCTAATGCTGCACTCTAAGCCGCGGAAATCTTTTTGTCGTGATAAATCACGACCCACAAACAATACTGGTTGAGCGCATATCTATCGACAGGCAAAGGCAGAACAGTGATACTTAAGCAAGTTGACTATACAGGGAAATGAACTTGAACGCGCAAACTCAAACCAAAAATCACTTTTTACTCTTCGCGGGTGTGTGTACAGCCATTGCGGCAGTGGCGCATGTAGGCTGTATTGTCTTCGGTGCACCTTGGTATCGATTTTTTGGTGCCGGCGAGGAAATGGCTACTATGGCCGAGCAAGGGCTTATTTATCCTCACCTTATCACTGCCGTTATCGCTACGATTTTACTACTCTGGTCATGCTATGCGTTTTCAGGAGCGAAACGGATCCGACAATTACCTTTGATGAAAATCGTCCTGTGTGTGATCAGTGCAATCTTTTTAATCAGGGGAATTGGCTTTGTTTTTATCATGTCAACCATCCCAGATAACAGCATGACGTTTTGGTGGGTGAGCTCCTCAATTTGTTTGGTAATAGGAGGGGCTTACGCGCTTGGAACCAAAAAGGCATGGTCACAAATCTAGCAGCTTTAAAAGCTAGCACTTCAGGTGCTAGCTTTTTGTTCAGATTAGGCAGTTAACCTTATTCATTCAGTGCTGTTCTAACACCGGCTTCAAGTTCTTCGTGAACAGATTTAAATAACCCAAGTTGGCGTTCTATGATATGTTCAGGTACACCCGCCATCGCGCGTGCTATGTTGCCGTACAAGCGCTGCTTTTGGGCATCATCAAATAGGCAATATAGAGCACGAGGCTGTGAAAAATCATCATTGTCTTTGCGGTGGTCGTATCTATCCGCCATTCCCTCAAGTTCAAGAGCAGGGCGTTTATACTCTGGATTCTCTTTTGGGCCTCCCATCGAGTTAGGCTCGTAATAAGCATCTTCGTTACCACCGGGTTCATTGTTAAAGAACCGCATTGCACCGTCTTTGTGGTAATGATGCACAGGGCATTTTGGGCGATTAACAGGTAATGCCTCATAATGCGTACCGAGTCGGTAGCGGTGAGCATCTGCATAGGAGAAAATGCGTGCTTGCAACATTTTATCCGGAGAAAATCCAATGCCAGATACCACGTTAGACGGACTAAATGCGGCTTGTTCTATCTCAGCAAAATAATTGTCTGGTACGCGATTTAATTCGAGTGTGCCAACATCGATGAGTGGAAAGTCGCCATGCGGCCAGACTTTGGTTAAATCAAACGGATTGTGTTGGAATTGTTTTGCTTGTGCTTCAGTCATCACCTGAATTTTCATATCCCATTTCGGATAATTTCCTCGTTCTATAGCCTCAAGCAAGTCCTCTTGAAAGCTCTCTCTGCTTTCGCCAATTACCGTTTTAGACTCTTCATCAGTATGATGCTGGTGGCCTTGTTGGGTTTTCATATGAAACTTCACCCAAACTCTTTGGTTTTCTTCGTTAATCAAACTAAAGGTATGTGAGCCATAACCGTTCATGTGCCTTACATCCGTTGGCAAGCCACGGTCAGACATTAAAATTAATACTTGATGCAGGCTTTCCGGTGACAGAGACCAAAAATCCCATTGTGCGGTGTTGGAGCGTAGGTTCGTTTTAGGGTGGCGTTTTTGGGTGTGAATAAAATCTGGGAATTTATACGGATCACGAACAAAAAATACGGGGGTATTATTGCCAACTAGATCCCAGTTTCCTTCTTCAGTGTAAAACTTTATCGAGAAACCTCTTACGTCACGCTCCGCATCGGCAGCCCCTCTTTCTCCGGCTACCGTTGAAAAGCGCATCAGAATGTCGGTTTGCTTACCAACCTCAGCAAATAGCTTTGCCTTGGTATATCGGCTTATATCGTTTGTTACTGTAAATGTTCCAAACGCACCCCATCCCTTAGCATGAACGGTACGTTCTGGAATACGCTCTCTATTTTGATGTGCCAGTTTTTCGATTAACTGGTAATCTTCAACCAATAAGGGGCCTCCAGGACCTGCTGTAAGGCTATTTTGATTATCGGCGATTGGATTACCAGCTGTGGTGGTTAATGGACACTTGGTCATTGCTCGTTTCCTTCAAATAAAATTTAGAAACTAACAGCAAGAATTAAACCAAAGAAAAAATTCAATTTAAACAATTGGTTGAGTAATAGCTTAGTGGTGGGTGTGATTTTTACAGAGCAAAGTTTTCAAAAGCGTTGTAAGAGCTACGTAAGTGGTGAGCTAGGATATTGCTCACCACTTACTCATCTTAGTTACTGAGATTCGGCAAATGCATCAAGTTCACTTTCCATTTGCTCTCGCATTTTGAACTTTTGTAGTTTGCCTGTGACCGTCATCGGATAATTTTCAACGAGCTTGATATGTTTTGGTACTTTGAAATAGGCGAGTTTATCTTTTAAAAAGATACGAATATCTTCCTCCGAAATATAATGATTGGGCTTAAGTTGAACCCAAGCACATACCTCTTCACCGTATTTGTCATCTTTAATCCCAAATACCGCAGCATCTTGAATATCATGATGATGATAAAGTACCTCTTCAATTTCTCTAGGATAAATATTCTCGCCACCGCGAATGATCATGTCTTTTATGCGGCCGACGATGCTAACGAAACCTTCGTCGTCCATTACCCCTAAATCGCCAGAATGTAGCCAGCCATCGTCATCAATGGTTGCTGCCGTTTTTTTAGGGTCTTGCCAATATCCTTTCATTACGCAATATCCACGAGCACATACTTCACCAGGCGTACCTATTGGGGCAATATGTCCGAGCTCATCAATAATTTTTACCTCGGTATGTGGCATAGCGCGACCAACTGTCTGTACGCGTTTCTCAACAGGCGAGTCTATTTCGGTAATATTGTTGATTGGGCTGCACTCGGTTTGCCCATAACCAATGAGTACATCGGTCATATGCATTTGGGTTTGAACTTGGCGCATGACCTTTTCTGGACAGGTCGAACCTGCCATCACTCCAGTGCGCAGCGAAGACAAATCAAACTGCGTAAAGTCTGGGTGTTCTAATTGTGCGATAAACATAGTCGGCACACCGTGAAGTCCGGTGCATTTTTCGCGTTCAACAACTTGTAAAGTGATAAGTGGATCAAAGCTATCGTTAGGGAATACAGCGCACGCCCCTTTACTGATACAAACGAGATTACCTAGCACCATGCCAAAACAATGATAAAGTGGTACGGGAATACAAAGCTTGTCTTGCTCCGTGAGCTTCATGGCATTGGCGACGAGTAATCCGTTATTGAGGATATTATTGTGGGTGAGGGTGGCGCCTTTTGGGTTACCAGTGGTACCTGAAGTAAATTGAATATTGATAGCGTCACTGGCTCTGAGGTTGGCAGCAATTGCAGTTGCCTCAAGATGGTGGGCATCGTTTGCTTTAGATAACAAGGTGCTGAAATTCATTAGACCGGGTTCACTATCCTCGTCAATCAGCACAATCTGCTTGAGCGATGGTAGACGCTTTGAACATAGTTCGCCAAACATGCTGTCATAGGACTCTGGAGCCAGCTCTCTTATCATGTCTACATAATGACTGTGTTTAAATGATTTCGCCATGATTAGCATTTTACATTCAACATTATTTAGCACGTATTCAAGCTCGCTCGGGCGGTAGGCGGGGTTAATGCACACCATGACCGCGCCAATTTTTGCGGTTGCGAATTGCACAAGACTCCATTCGAGATTGTTTGGTGACCAAATTCCAACTCTATCCCCTGGTTTTATTCCCACAGCTAAAAGGCTTGCGGCAAGTTGATTGATTTTTTCGAGGTACTCACGATAATTTAAGCGAACTGATTGATGAGAAACAACTATGGCTTCTTTTTCAGGATAATTGTCGACAATGTGCTCTAAATATTGCCCTATAGTGAGTTGAGTTAATGGTTCTGCTTGGGGGCCTTTGAAGTAACTCTTTGTAAGTGCTTTTACATTTAAAGTTTGGCTCTTTGTTGTCATGTCTTGTCCTTGCTGTTGATCTCTAGTTTTTATCATTATGCTTTATCAGTGATAACTTAATTGTCGACAAAATCAAGTGCGATTGGACGAAAAGCATAAAATTACGACTAATGGCTAGTGATAAAATGTGTGATGGCGAGAGAGTGGAAAGGTGGTAGTAGCTTTATCAGACATATAAAAAACGCCTGAAAATTCAGGCGTTTTGTGGTTTAACTTAAGGGATGTTGTTAAGCTAATCCTTCATCTGTATCGACATGCTCATCTTTATGATGCTTCGCGATTTCATCTGAAAGTTCTTGTTTAGAACGCTTCTCTGACATCCGTCTTGCCATTAGCCAATAGAAGAATAGTGGCAAGAAGAATACTGCGAGGAAGGTAGCCGAGAGCATACCACCCATTACGCCAGTACCTACACTGTGTCTTGCTCCTGCGCCAGCTCCTGAACTCATCACCAGTGGAACAACACCGAGTATGAAAGCAAGTGAAGTCATGATAATAGGTCTAAAACGCAGTCTTGCCGCTTCAAGGGCTGCGGTTGCCGGACTCCACCCTTCTTGATACTTCATGAGTGCGTACTCGACAATAAGAATGGCATTTTTACTGGCAAGGCCAAGTAGGGTAACCAAACCGATTTGGAAGTAAACGTCGTTGGTTAGCCCAGCGATCCAGATTGAGACCAATGCACCAAAAGTACCAAACGGCAGCGCTAACATAACTGAGAATGGCAATGACCAGCGCTCATAGAGTGCTGCGAGGATCAAAAATACCATGATCACAGCCATACCTAGAGCAATACCGGTTGTGCCAGAGTTTTGCTTTTCTTGGAATGCAGAACCCGTCCACTCGTACGTCATGTCTGGTGGTAGCACTTTGTTGGCGATACGCTCAAATTCTGCGATAGCTTGACCTGAGCTATAACCAGGTGCAGCTTCGCCCATTAGCTTCACAGCCGATAGGTTATTGTAACGATTCATGGTTTCTGGACCGCGACTATACTCAACATCCGTAAATGCCGAAATTGGTACCATTTCGCCGCGATTGTTTTTCACGTATATACGTCCAACATCTTCCGGTGTCATTCTAAACTCGGCTTCTGCTGACATAATCACCTGCCATGCACGACCAAACTTATTGAAGTCGTTGACGTAGTAGTTACCTAAATTGGCTGCAAGTGCGTTAAACGCAGAATTAATATTAACCCCCATGGCACGCGCTTGTTCACGATCCATATGCACCTTTAGCTGTGGTGCATCAGGACGCCATAGCGTTTGAATGCCAGTAAGGATAGGGCTCTTTTGCGCCTCAGCCATGATCATCTGCATACCTTGCTTCAATTTAGCAGGATCAGAGCCGCCTTTATTTTGCAAGAAGACTTCAAATCCGCCTGTTGTACCCAAGCCGAAAATTGGCGGTGGGTTAAACGCTAGCACTAGTGCTTCATTAATATGCGCAGTTTTCATAAATAACTCACCAACAAGTTCTTTCGCCGACACATCACGTTCATCCCAATGTGTCTGCGTCACGAACATAGTCGCAGCGCTATTTTTGAAGCCACCACCGATGAAATCCATCCCCGTAAACGCCACGACGTTTTCGTTAGCTGGGTTTGATTTTGCAGCAGCAATTACTTCATCTGCCACTTTAGCGGTGCGCTCTAGTGAAGAACCATCAGGCAAGAACACAGCAATCATGTAGTAACCTTGATCTTCATCAGGTACTAAAGAGCTTGGCGTTTTTTGCCATAAGAATACCGTAGCACCAATCATGGCTGCCATTAGTGTTAGGCCCACAAAACCACGGCGGACCATAAAGCTAACCGCGCCAACATAGCGTCCGGTTACACGATGGAACCAGTCATTGAACCACAAGAAAAACTTGGCATCTTGTTTGTGCTCGTGCTTAAGCAGCAATACACAAAGTGCTGGTGTCATCGTCAATGCAACCACACCGGATAAACTTACAGAGATGGAGATTGTGATCGCAAATTGGCGGAATAGTTCGCCTGTTAACCCGCCTAGGAAAGCGATAGGTACAAACACTGAACACAATACCAATACAATCGCGACTACGGGGCCGCTTACTTCCTGCATCGCTTTAACCGCTGCTTCTCTAGCCTGCAAGCCTTGCTCATGCATGATCCGTTCGACATTCTCAAGTACTACAATGGCGTCATCTACCACGATACCAATCGATAACACCATGCCGAACAGCGTAAGGGTGTTAATCGAGTAACCGAGCATATAGAGACCTGCAAATGTACCAAGTAACGAGACCGGAACTGCAAGCGTTGGAATTAGCGTTGCGCGCCAGTTTTGCAAGAACAGGTAAACCACTAAGAATACCAAGATCATTGCTTCACCAAGCGTTTTTAACACCTCTCGAATTGAGACTTCTACAAAGCGTGTGGTGTCGTAAGAGTTTACGTGAGCAAGACCGGTAGGGAACTGAGGTTTGATCTGTTCAATTTCAGCCTCTACTGCTTTAGCTACGTCAAGCGCATTCGCGCCCGGTTGCAAGAATACACCGAGTAATACCGCTTCCTTACCGTTAATAGTACCTTGGAAGTTATAGTCTTTTGAGCCAAGCTCTACGCGAGCAACATCCTTAAGGCGCAGTGTTGAGCCATCAGGGTTTGCACGAACGATGATATTTTCGAACTCTTCAGCCGTCGATAAACGTCCTTTTGCAGTAACACTGTAAACTAGCGATTGTGCGTCTTGAGAAGTTGGAGTGGCACCAATACTACCTGCCGCATATTGAGAGTTTTGCTCTCTAATTGCGCCTGAAATTTCATCTGCTGTGACTTGCAGTTGACTCATAATATCCGGACGCAGCCAAATACGCATGGCGTAGTCTTTGGCACCAAAGATTTGCACGTTAGTCGTCCCTGGAATACGCTTGACGCGGTCCAGAATATTCATGGTGACATAGTTAGATGTCCAGAGACTATCTCGAGTTCCATCTGGTGAATAAAACGCATGCACTTGCAAGAAGTTAGAAGAGGTCTTTTGAACCACCACGCCTTGGCGTCTTGTTTCTTCAGGGAGACGAGCTTCTACTTGCTTCACACGGTTATTAACATCGACAGCGGCCTGATCAACATCTGTTCCTATCTCAAAAGTTACTGCAATAGTTGTTACGCCTGAGTTAGTACTGGTTGATGTCATATACATCATACCTTCAACACCGGTAATCGCGTTCTCGATGGGGGTTGCAACAGTTTGTTCCAATACATCTGCTGATGCACCTGGATATACCGCTCTGACCTCTACTTGAGGTGGTGCGATTTCGGGATACTGTGCAACTGGTAAACTGCGCATTGCAGCAAGACCTGCGAGCACTATCACGATAGAAATAACAAAGGCGAAAATAGGCCTGTTAATGAAGTATTTGGAGAACATCAGATTATTCCCCTTGCTCGCTCACAGACACCGGCATGCCAGGAAAAAAGATCCTCGCCATACCTTCAACAATAACGGGTTGTCCTTCTTTCAGGCCTTCGCGAATAACCCACATATTTTCACCATTAAGCTTGACCCATTCACCAACTTTGACAGGTGCGGGCAGAGCAACTGTTGTGCCTTGTTCATTTTTAGTGGCAATATACACAAATTTACCCGTGCCATTATCTAGTACCGCTCTTTGCGGCAGAACAATAGCGTTATTGCGTACTGCACCTGAGAGCTTAACTCGCACAAACTGGCCAGGTCTTAGTTCGCCGTTTTCATTTGGGATACGAGCTTGTAACTCACTGGTACCCGTAAAGCGGTTTACGCGAACGTCGCTAAAGTTTACTTTACCTGCTTGTCCGTAAAGCGAACCATCTTGCAGAATAATTGTGGTATCAAACTCATTATGTTCTGGCAGGGCTAAGGAGCCGTTTTCCACATCTTGGCGCATTGCCAATTGCTCACGCTCGGAAAAGCCAAATCGAGCGCGCATCGTGCTGATATCGGTAAGTTCGGTTAAAAGTACACTTGGACCAGAAACGTAGCTACCTTCTGACATCAGTTCGCGACCGACAATCCCAGATACTGGCGCTTCAACTTTGGCATATTCAAGATCCAGCTTAGCTTCACTCAACGCGACTTTTGCAGATTCTAAATTCGCAACTGCAATATCGTAAGCAGACACTGAATTGTCAAAGTCGCGCTTTGACACTGAGCGTTCGTTCTTTAAACGCTCAAGTCTCTCACTTTCTCGCTTAGTTTGGTCAACGTTTGCTTTCGCTGCCTGAAGTGCTGCTTGCGCTTTATCTACCGCTAATTCAAATGGTTTAAGCTCAATGGT
The DNA here is from genome assembly GCF_022398435.1 of Pseudoalteromonas sp. Isolate6. Lineage (NCBI taxonomy): Bacteria > Pseudomonadati > Pseudomonadota > Gammaproteobacteria > Alteromonadales > Pseudoalteromonadaceae > Pseudoalteromonas > Pseudoalteromonas sp. Isolate6. The sequence continues at coordinate 23,485 of NZ_JAKEVK010000047.1, forward strand.
AAATAGCGAATGACCAGCTTTTACAAACTGACCTTCCTCAAAGTTGCGAGATTCGATGATCCCAGAAACCCGAGAACGAATTTCTACTTCTTTATCACCCGCGAGAGTGGCTGGAAGTTCGATATCGAAAGGCACTGATTGAGTAGTAACTTGTTGTACACTCACTTGCGCAGGTGGCATTGCTTGCCCTCCTTGCTGTGGTGCTTCTGAACACGCAGACAAAGTGCCTAACGTGAGCATTAAAAAAGATAGGTGTTTAACACGACTGCGTATTGATGCTGGATACATGAACACTCCAATTCCTATATTATCATTTTATGCTGCCCCGACTTTGACGGGGAACTACCTTGCAATTTGCCTTTTATAATGCACACTCAACTGGATGCAATCAGTCAAGTGAGTTCATTTCATACCTTAACCACACCAAAGTAAAGGCTATTTGTTCGACAATTAAACAAGTAAACGGTAGTGTATACTTAAAGAAATAAAAGGTAAACGGTTGCGTGTACTTTTCTTCGGTTTAGGTATACGATCATGTGTACTTTTTATTAACGACTTTATTGATTAAAATAAAGGGAATGTTGATTTATTACGAAGAAGGCTTATCTAGAGATAGAGAAGTAGTTCTTGGTATGCAACTGACCATGTGAGTAGCAGCTATCGATGGCTCGCTTTTCCCACTATTAATTAAAGACAGAATAAGTAGATGACGCAACTTTCACCAAAACAGCAGTCAATTTTATGTGCGGCGATAGAAGAATTCGCTCAAAAAGGCCTGCAGGCTACGACGATGGAGTCGATCAGTCAATCTGCAGAAGTTTCTAAGCGAACGCTATACAAACATTACTCAACCAAAGACGAACTATTTGATGCCGTCGTCGAGTTGTTGATTGAGCGGATAAAACCCATCACTGCGATACAGTTTATTCCAAACTATGACTTTGCAGTTCAGCTGCAACACCTTGCGAAAAGTGCAATGACTTTACTGAATGATGAAGATTATATGCGTTTATCGCGCATTGTGATGATTGAGTCGATGCGCAGCTTTGAGCAAGCACAAAACCTTAATGAGAAGTTTAGTAACTGCGAAGCTGCAATGAACCAGTGGTTTGAAGATGCGGCGAGGTCAGGCTGTTTGGGAAGTTTCAAAGGGGACTTTGCTGCTGCTTATTTCTGGGGAGCACTGAAGAAGCTAGGCTATTGGGAGCGTGCAATAAAATGGCAAGCTCCGCTTCCAGAAGCAGAGCTTGACATATTGGTTGAAAAAGCGGTCGCGCTATTTTGTAACGGTGTTACTCAACCCCAATAAACCCACCGGTTTGATGAGACCACAGTTTGGCGTATATACCATCTAAGGCTAGCAAGGATTGATGGCTTCCTTCTTCTACGATCCGACCTTCATCCATTACGATTAGCCTGTCCATTTGCGCAATTGTAGATAATCTATGGGCAATCGCAATAACGGTTTTATCTTCCATTAATGCATCTAAGCTCTCTTGGATAGCTTGTTCGACCTCTGAATCTAGAGCTGATGTCGCTTCGTCTAAAATTAAAATTGGCGCATTTTTTAATAATACACGGGCTATGGCGATACGTTGTCGTTGGCCACCTGATAATTTCACACCGCGCTCACCCACTTGAGCGTCAAACCCAGTATTACCGTGGCTGTCTTCCAAGTCTTGGATAAAATCATAAGCCTGCGCTTCTTTTGTTGCGGCAATTAGCTCGTCTTCTGATGCATCAGGGCGGCCATAAAGAATATTGTCACGCACGCTGCGATGGAGCAAAGAAGTATCTTGCGTCACCATGGCGATATGACGTCGTAAGCTTTCCTGTTTTACTTTAGCAATATTTTGGCCATCTATTTCGATGCTGCCGCCGTCGGTATCGTAGAATCTCAGTAATAAGTTCACTAAGGTCGACTTGCCCGCACCTGAGCGACCAACTACGCCAATTTTCTCACCGGGTTTGATATGCAGGTTAAGGTTGTCGATGACATTATGTTGTTTCGCCGCATCTTTACGTTTATAAGCAAAGGTAGTGTTACAAAAGTCGATTTTTCCGGCTTTAAAATCTAACTGCGGCGCAGTTTGTTGATCAACAATATCAAGCGGTCTTGAGAGCGTATTCATGCCGTCTGCAACTGTACCAATATTTTCGAATAGGCCGCTAATTTCCCACATTATCCACTGTGCCATACCATTTAAGCGTAAGGCTAATCCCACAGTAATTGCGATTGCACCAGCGGTTATCGCATTAAAAGACCATAAGTAGATTGAAAGTGCTGCGACGGAAAATACCAAAAGATAATTTAGGGCTTGAATGCTAACGTTTAAACTAGTTGCTAGGCGCATTTGCTTATATACAGGTTGAATAAACACATCCATGCTGTCTTTGGCATATTCTTCTTCTCGTTTAGTGTAAGAGAAAAGCTTTACAGTTGAAATATTGGTGTAACTATCAACGATCCTCCCTGTCATTTCCGAGCGTGCGTCAGCCTGCTCACTAGAAACACGTTTTAGTTTAGGAACGAAATAGAATTGAAAACAGATATAGCAGCCAAGCCAGACAACCAGCGGGATCATCAAACGTATATCACTGCTTGCGACAAGCGCGAGCATTGCGGTGAAGTACACTAAAATATAAACCAGCACATCGAGTAACTTCATGACTGATTCTCGCACGGCTAGGGCGGTTTGCATCACTTTAGTTGCAATTCGTCCAGCAAACTCGTCTTGATAGAATGTCATAGACTGCTTTAGCAAGTAGCGGTGTGCCTGCCAGCGAATAGCCATTGGGTAATTACCCAATAAACTCTGATGTAAAATGGCGCTGTGAAAAAAGACTAATAGTGGCAGCGCCACTAACGTGATCACAGACATTCTAATTAGCTCAGCTTGTTTGGCTTCAAATAGAGTTTGCGGTGTGTAAGTGGAGAGCCAGTCAACTAAATCACCCATAAAGCCAAATAATGTTACTTCCAAAATTGCGAGGATTGCAGCACTTAGCGACATAAATAACAAAGGTAATTCCATTCCCTTAGTATAGAAGCGACAGAAAGCCAACAAACCTTGTGGTGGCTGACCAACTTCTTGCTCGGGAAACGGTTTGGTAAAGCGTTCAAATACTCGATACATGGATGATCCCTAAATTTGTTCAGCAGCTAGTCTACCTTGATAGTATGAAATGCGCGAGTCACAGATTGGTGCTTAAATTGCACGAGTAATTATAATTGTTTATTATTGAGTCGCTTTTGGGCGATTAGCTCACCTGTAATTGCATTGTAGCTACTGAGCGTTAACGGGGCTGAGTAATGTTTTAAATGGACTTGCTCAAGCGGTTTTTCTATCGTTATTTTATCAATAGGAACGAGCTTATTAGATTCCTTAGTAAAAAAAGCCAGCTCTAGATAGCAAGGAAAAGTTTGTTTACAGATACTCAGTGGCTGTTTTTTCAGCCTAAAAGTAGATGATATCCAGCTTGGGCGGTTCTCGACATGAATGGTTTTTGGCCAAGTAACGGATAAATCAAAGCGTTCAGGATCAGAAGAGTAGTGTTGTGAAGTACTAGTTACTCGTTCAAGCAATAATGGTCCATCGCCAGTTTCAGAATGAACTTCAGATAGTCTAACTTGGTCTATCGTCAGTGGGTTGACCTGCAACTGCTGTTTTAACTCACTCGCTAATTGTTTTTGCTCGTCCAATTGTGAGAAACCAAGGTGGATCAGTAGCTTTGCATCGGGATTGCTATTAAATACTTTTTCCTGTAATTCTAACGCGGCAACTTTAGCTCTATTGTCTTGCGATTCTCTATCATAGCTAATAATTTCATAGCCAATTGTTTTTGCCTCAAATATTAAGCTGGCGAATGTCGCTTCCATCGTGTAGATACCATGGTCGTATGTGGTAAAGCCATGTTTGTTTACCTGCTGCTCAACATCAGTTTGGGAGGACAGTGCCTCTAATGCGAGGTAGCGATACCCTTGATCGTATAAAGGTTGAAGCAGGGCGATTGTTAACGCACGATGTTTGGCATTATGGTACGCTTCATTCACCATAGTGATACGAGTTTTCATCGATTTTTGCTTGATGACTTCCAGAGCAGGAACCAAGCGATAGTCATTTAATAGCATGTCAGGGCTAATCACACCTGAAATGAGCTTTTCCGCTTCAAAATAGTTACCAACGATAGAATGGTAAGTCGCTGCATATTGAATACTGGCTGAGCTACTGTCTAAACGCCCACGGATAGGTAACTGAGCCTCAAGAGACTGTGTATTTTCGTACACACGTTTGTCTGTGTTGACGGCAAATATTAATGATGCTGGATTGCTATCTGAATTGGCAATTAGTTTTGTACTTAACAGGGAACATGCCAAAAAAATGGCTACCGTTGAACACTTTATACGTAACACCTGAATCCACTCCTTGCGGTTTATTACGGTTATATTAATAGCATAAAAGCGCGCAGGGCTGAATCAAATC
>NZ_JAKEVK010000048.1:0-27179 GCF_022398435.1 Pseudoalteromonas sp. Isolate6
GGTATTAAAAAATGACTATAAAGTCTTTATGCTTGAGCACGACCATCTTGCTTAGCACCATCACGTTAGCAAAAGAACCCCCCATGGATATGCAGACATTACTGGGAGAATACATTTCTTGGGCTCAACAAATTGAGTCGCAAGGTAGAGAGGTAGGTATACCGCTTGACGCCAATGGCATTGCATTGGCAAAAGAAATCGGGATTAAGCACCCAGAAAAAGTTCGCATCATTTATCTTGATACTGTTCCATTTCCTATTGAAAACAAAGCACTAAAGGCAATGGGTGAGTCTCTGGGCTTTATTGGCGAAGGAATAGTAAACAACGCTCAGGTATTCGGGTACTCAATTTACGTTCGCCATGGATTTGAGTTAAATAGGCCAAAACTTGCGCACGAACTGGTTCACGTCCTGCAAATCGAACGCGCTAATTTTGCAGATGTACTTCGCCAACACATCTCGGATATGCAAAAGTACGGATACGAAAATGCACCACTCGAAGCAGAAGCATTCAAGGCTAATATTAAGTACGCGATTCAAGAGTAAACAATTCCCTAAATTAGCAAAAGGCGTCACGCAGAAAGCTGTATTCGCCTTTTATAATATTCCCTACTCTATACCTCTTACTTTATAATTTATTACAAGGTACAATTTTTCTCCATTACCATTGCGACTTACAAGGAAAGTTTATGCCATTATTAGAGCAAAGGTCTCTCCATCATATTGATCAGCGTCTAGCTGGCGTTGAGATGCAGTTAAAAGAGGCCTATTACAATTTAGACAAAACAAACTCTGGCTTTGATACAGAACTCGACAACAAGGAGAAGTCGTTTAAACGCTATAAATGGTGGGCGATTGGTATTGCAATCCCCTTACTATTTCTTGCGCCTTTTCTCCTAATCTCAATAATTCCTATCTACTTTTTGTTAAAACGCTCTCTTAAGTCTTTCACTAAGGGGGTGTTAACTAGAGCTTATATGGTGGCGCCAATTGCTTCGGCGCTTAACTTAGAATATTCAGTCGGCGGTAATTTACTTATCTGCGAGGAAGCTATCAGCGCAGGTATATTAACCAAAGGAGGACGAGCTGTAGCTGAGGATGGATTTAACGGCAAAGTAAATGGCATTCATTTTTACTTTACTGAAGTGCATGTACGCACGCTTCATCAGAACAATGACAGTAAACGTTTGTTTAATGGTGCAGTTATAAAATTGAGTATGCCTGAACCTGTAGATACTCCAATCGTGGTATTACAAGATGCGGGACTTTGGAACATGCTGATAAGTCGACGTCAATCTCTAAAAGGATTACAGCGAGTTAAATTTGAAAAAGAAGACTTTGAAAAAGAGTATCAAGTCTATGCAAAAGACGAAGAAACTTGCCGCGAAGTACTCACGCCAGAATATATGGCGAAATTGTCGCAAGTCAAAACGTTCTTCTCATCTGGTAACCTACCAAAAGGGTTAAAAATCCCCGAAGTAAAAGCCCAAATGTTTATAGAGGGTAGCGATATACTGATCTCTCTTGACTATGGAGCCAACTTATTCAGCCCAAAAAAATTGGCAAAGGAATACGATCCCAGCTGGGCTGAAGATATCGCCAAGCAATTTTTACTGATTGAAAACTTGGCAAAAAGTCTAGTGCGCTAACACCGAGCTAGTGTTTGTGGTTAAAAAGACGACATCCTAACGACAAATACAGCTAAAGCCATCGAAAATTGAGCATGGATATAGCTGTATTTAATACTGGTAATGATAACCGCTGTGTAGCAACATTCACAATGAAAGTTGAGAACTAATTAGTCATTGTTTTACATTACTTTACACACGGTTTCCCCCTCTTTGCTGATACACTGCTTTCTGTTAAAAATAATAATGTGAAGCGCTAATACCAGTTGTATTAAGTAAATGATCTATCTTGAAGCGGGGAAATCGCTTAGTAGCACCGCTCTCGCGTCCTGCTACCGCTAAGGTACCTATATCCATATAGGCAAGGCAAAAATTTTGCTATTTAGTTGTTCTAAATGAGAAATTTTTAACGAAGCTAATATGCTATTTCACCCTTCAAATTGATTAGAGAATTAATTCAATTGGTATAATACCAGCAACTTTAAGCAGGTTTATCAAGCGCCGAAGGAGAACAGGATGAATATGATAAAACCCGCCACCCCCTTACTTTTTGCAGCCGCCATGCTCACCAATCATGCCCATGCTAACGAAGCCTTTCCTAGGCTAAAAGGACCTTGGCTCGGCCAGACACCTCCGGGGTTAACCGCGCAGCTTTTTGCCCCCGATATCATCTCGATTAACGGTCGTTATGAATTCGGCGTGTCGTTCTCTCCCGACCTTACAGAGGTGTATTTTACCGCCTTCGAAGAGCAAGAAAATGTCGATTCAAGCCCACGGATCATGTATTCAAAAATAGAAAATGCACAGTGGACTCAACCTCAAGCCGCAAATTTTACTCGTGGAAGAATGAGTTATGAACTGGTACCCCATGTAAGTTTGAACGGCAATCGGATTTACTTTACCGCGCGTTCAGATGACCCCAAAGCGTCCGGAATTTGGTACGTTACCCGTAGCAAAGATGGCTGGAGTGAGGCTAAAAGGTTCGATTCGGCAATAAATACGGGTAAGTTTTCAGACTTCAACCAAAGCGCGAATGGCGACACTGTTTTTTCCAATATGTCAGAACGCAAAATGTATACCGCAGAAAATAAAAACGGCGCGCTTACGACTCCCAAAGCCATTGATATTGAGTTTGGATTTCATGGTTTTATTTCGCCCGCTAACGATTACCTATTGGTTAATAGTCGTCACAGAGGCGATAAAAGTCGAAAAGATAACGACCTATATGTCTATTTTAAGGAGCAGGATGGCACTTGGTCTCGTCCTATAAATTTAGGTGAAGGGGTCAATACCCCTTATTCAGAAACCGTCCCAAGAATTACACCTGATGGTAAATATCTGTTTTTCGGCAGATATAATGAACCCGGTGATGTATCAAACATTTATTGGGTAAGCACTGAGGTCATTACCCGGCTAAAAGAAACTTATTTTGCAGGAAAGTCGACTAAGCAGATTTAGACCTTGCATGACCAACTAACATGGCTAAATTGCGATTAAAAATAGCAGCGAGAAAGACGTTAATTATCCTAAGATCAGGTGAACTAAATTCATATATCCGATCAACTCCTTATTAATGCCGGTTTTGAATCGAATAAACTTTATATTCACAGTTCAGGTGGGCGAATACAGGATACAAAGTTATCAACGGCTAAGCTCATTACCAATTAACCGAGCCCCTTAGTGATTTGGTTTGGCCACGTTTCGTCTTTTGATTCAAGCGCTTTTTTTGCGAGCTTTTTGTTGGTTTGGTTGCTCTGCGTGCTTTTTCAACTTTGGTGGCCGCTAGGATCAGTGTTTTTAGCCGCTCCAAGGCATCTTCTTTATTTTGCTCTTGGGTACGGAAGCTTTGTGCTTTGAGCACAATTACCCCCTCTTTTGTCACTCTTGAGTCTTTAAGTGCAAGCAGGCGTGTCTTGTAAAAATCGGGCAGTGTTGAGCGATTAATATCAAACCTAAGATGGATAGCGCTGGAGACTTTATTGACGTTTTGTCCACCCGCACCCTGCGCGCGAATTGCGGAAATATCGATTTCCCACTCAGCTAGTGTGACGTTATTTGAGATTTTAAGCATAATAATTTCAAGCCTCCAGCCACCATTTTAGCAAAGTAACTGAAGGCTTGAAATAGTAGCTATGCAGTGCGAGTTGCGATAGCTGGTGGCACTTTAGCAGCAATCAGAGCGGGGTAAATAACCGCCAACTGACCAGCAATTAGCATCAGTACAGCACCTGCAATCAAATAATCACCAGGTACGCTGGTAAGACCAAAATAGTTGACTAAGTAAACATTCACAACAACTGCGATAATCACCCCAAGTACAATACCAAATAGTGACACCACTGCATTTTCAATCATAAAGTAACGTAGAATATCAGCCTGAGTCGCCCCCAGTGCACGACGAGTACCTATATGCTTTCTGCGCTTATAGACGGTGTATCTGGCCTGACCAAATATACCCAGCATAGTCACACATGCCAATGCCCCAATCACAGCCTTCAGTGTTTGGCTCACCGCGTAATCAGCTTGCAAATTCTCCGTCTTTATTTCCTCAAATGATTTAAATGCATCCACTTGACGGCCAGGCTTGTTAAGCAATAACGCCTGAACTTCTGCCATTGCAGCGTCTCGCTGATTTGGTTTCGATCTGACTACAATGATGGTTTCGATATAATGCTCTCTAACAGATCCGATCACCGTCATATCGTAGGCATACCAAAATCGCCAAGGAGACTTCATGGTTTCAACGATACCCACAACCTTCTGCGGTACTGACTGAACATAAATGGTCTCTCCAACGACACTGCGCCAATCGTTAGGCCGGATCTTACCCGCTAAATCTTGGGAAATTAAAACACTTGCAGACTCTGAATGACCGTCATAGTATCTGTGAATCACGTCGTTATGTTGAAAGTTTCTTCCAGCTACTACGCGCAACCCAAGCGTATCGACAATCGTTTCATCAGCGCCATAATAACCAGCGTGAATAATCCTTTCTTTTTCATCGGGTGTTAAACCAACATAGAGAGAGCGTCCCCAATTGGTTAGCGGCATGCTGGTAATTGTGCTTGCACTTTCAACGCTAGCTAGAGCTCGGATATCCGCAAGGTCGGTATCAAGTGCCGCATTCTTTTCGTCATCAGTACCTTCAAGGTTCGTGCTGAAGCTGAACAGTTGCTGCTCTGTGAGCCCTGTTGGTTGCACTAACTCTTGCTCTTTTAGCACCATCATATAAATCGCATTAACCAAAATCGTAAATGTTAGTGCAATCTGTACTGCGAGCAGTAATGGAGATGCTTTGTTGTTGTTCAAGATTTTTAAAATCGGCAATAAATCTCTCATTGTTATGCTCCTACAGACTTTTCAGCTGACTAGATGGCTGCACTTTTGCCGCATGTAAAGTCGGTAGTAAACCAAAAATAACCGCACTGACTACAGCCAATACAATCGTCATCATTACAATACTGTACGTCATCTCTAACATCTCAGCATATAGGTGACTATAAAGCTGAGCTGTCACACTCAGCCCAATTTGAGCCAACACCAATCCAAGTATCCCACCAAGCAACCCGATAATGCAGGTTTCAACGGTAAATTGAGCAAAAATATCTTGCTTAGAAGCACCAACCGCTCTGCGGAGCCCAACTTCACCGGCTTTGCTATGGAACTTTGCCACCATCATGGCCATACAGTTAAGCAAACACACGATAAGAAATGCAAAGGCCAGCCATACAGCTACATTACCATCGTCTTTTATAATCTTTCTTTCTACTAATTGCTCCTTCACGTCAAAAAGACGATGAAATGGCTCCCGTAAAAAGCGACCATACTGTCTTTGCTCCATTGAATAATTGACCAAGAAGTCCATGTAACTATCGCGCTCTGCTGCCGAGCTCAATTCAACCCAGTATGAGACCCAAACGCATTCAGAGGCTAAAACTGCGGTAAAAGATTCGTCCTCAGGATCCTTCCAACATTGAAAAGAGATATCCGAACTAGTCCAGTGTTGATTATTTATCTGAGCCTGAAATGGAATGATGATATCTCTTGGCTTATTGAACGCTCGCGTCCTATAGTCAAAGAACTTAGGGACTGGATACCAGTCATCAGTCACTCCCACAACGCGATATTGCAGATCACCTATCAGTAACAATTTACCGATTGAGTTTTCTCCGTTAAACAACTCATCGTTTAAATCGCTACTTATTACTGCCACTTCTAGACCGTCTTTATCCGCTGATTCATCCCAAGCACCACCAAATTTAAATGGTACCTCGAACATACTAAACATATCTCTATAAGCGGTTCTAATTGACGTCATTTTTGCATCAGTAATAGGTTGCTCCGTAGAGCGGGTCATCATCTTGAAGTTTCCTAAGGGTGTTTGTTGTACGCCTCGCTTGGCATTTTGCAAATTGATTGCATCTTGGTAAGTTAGGATATAAGGCGGCACTTCCTTGCCCTGAGAGATATTGAAAGGCTTATCCGGCCCATAACTATTTAGACGAACATTAAATAACTTGTCACTTTTTGATGGAATAGGGTCTTTTTCCAGCAAATAGCTAACTGTATAGGTGGTCATTGCAGCGCCAATACCTATTGCGATAGTTGCTATCATTAAAAATGATAAAAACGGCGTTTTCCGCAGTGAGATGAGCGCTAATTTAAGGTAATAACTGAACATAATTTATCCCTAAGCTATCGCCTTATTACATTGGCTCCGCTCAATTATCACGCCGTCACGGATCTCTATAACACGCTGTGCTTTTGCTGCTTGTTGTGGATCATGCGTTACCATCACAACGCTCGTGCCTTGCGCATTGATCTCTTTGAGTAGTTCCATAATACCGTCAGCCATTTTACTGTCTAGGTTACCCGTAGGTTCATCGGCAAGTAGAAATGAGGGTTTGCCCGCAATAGCACGAGCAATTGCGACTCGTTGTTGTTGACCACCAGAAAGCTGCGACGGGTAGTGATTTTTACGAGACCCTAGCCCTACTTTATCCAGTGCATCCATGATCCGCTGATGACGTTCTTTTGTAGATAATTTACGATAACGTAGTGGCATGTCCACGTTATCGTAAATATTCAGCTCAGGAATTAAGTTAAAGCTTTGAAAGATAAAACCTATTTTTTCATTGCGTAGTTTAGATTTAGCTTTATCGCTTAACTTCTCAACATTGACGCCATCCAATTCGTAACTACCATCACAGAAATTCTCTAGCAGCCCGGTAATGTTTAAAAAAGTTGTCTTTCCTGAACCTGAAGGTCCAATCACAGCAACAAACTCTCCCTGCTCTATGCTTAAATCAAATGGCTGCAAGGCTTGAGTTTTTATTGTATCTGTATAATACGCTTTTGATAGATGGCGCATGGATAGCATATTGCTACTCCTTATTTAATGATTTTCACACTGGGAGCGTCTTTAAAAATTCGTGCGTCAGAGGTAATAACCTGATCGCCAACATTTAACCCCGATAGTACTTCTACTTGTCCAATACTTCTTAGCCCGATTTGTATTGGTGTTTTTATTGCCGAGCCTTCTTTGACTACGTATGCAAACTGTCCATTGTAAGCATCTAGATATTGCCCATGCGGTAGATAGGCGATATTTTGTTTTTGCTCAATTACAATCCGGCTAGTTAATCTCTGGTTTTGTCTTAGCCCCTGGATTGACTCATCTTTAAATCGAATTTTCCCTGCAACACGACCATTTTCAATTTCAGGGGAGATAGCAACTATTTCACCAGTGTAAACATCACCATTGAGGTTCACCTCAGCTAACATTCCTAGGGCTAAATCATCTGAGTAACTTTCTGGTATTTGCACTTCTATCTCATATTTAGAGAGATCAACTACACTTAACAACGGTTGATTTTTTGCTACGGTATTTTTCTGCTCTACCGCTAAGTTACCAACTAATCCACTGACTGGTGAGGCTATTTTTAAAGCATCCACCTGTCTTTCAAGCTCAGCAACCTTCACCTTTTGCGCTTCAAATTCAAGTTCTTTAGTGCGGATCTCAAATTTTTGACTTTCTTTTAGTAACTCAACCTCTTTGATTGCTAAGCGATATTCTCGTTCTGCATTTTCAAGGTCATCTTTCGCTTTTTGATAGTCAATATCGCTAACCACCTGTGTTTGCAGTCCATTTTCAGAGCGGCGCATTTCACGCTTTGCCGCATTTAACACCACCGTTGCTTTACCCAAATAGTTTTCTTGGGCTAAATCTTGCTTTTTAGCTTGAATAATTTGTCGCTGAAGCTCTGTTTCTAACCGACTTAGCTCAGCTTGGTGTTGTGCAAATTCACTTTTTAGTTCAGGGCTATCTAAAACAGCAAGCGCCTGTCCCTCAACAACACTGTCACCGGATTCAACTAGATAGGTAACGGTACCTTGAGCCGGACTGTAAATGGTGGGACGTCTTGCAGCAACGACTTTTCCTTGAACAGATATATCACGAACGAAATCACCGCGCTTCACCGATGAAACATGAATCTTATCACTGGAAACAGCGGTTTGACCGCTAAGCCATTGAGTGGCTATGGGTAACATAAAGTAGATAGAAATGAGAGCAACAATGCCTATTGCTAAAATCACCAACTTGTTTTTTTTTGGTCTTTCAACCACCGAGTCTTGAGCGCTCGTATCTGGAATATAGGCCATGAAATAATCCTTTTACCACTGCCTTAGTTTTTGAAACTGTGCCACTTCATGATGTTGAACATAAACTGTTTGGTATTTGTACACTACGTCGCTTTGTGGAAGCATAAAAATCGTTGCCGATTGTCTTAATTACTCATTTAAAGTAACGTAAATTTCAAAAAACTAGTTGCAAAGCGGGTAATGTGAGTGAATAAACCTTACACAAAGCAAAGTACAATGTCACGACAAAATAAAACATTTTGTTAACTATTGATTCTGATTTTTGACAACTTCCAAGTAGCGACTTTCTATAAACTTCTTCTCTTTGGATAAATGCGCTAACGCATCTCGCGTTTGCTCTAGCTCTTTCTGGATAGCTTGAAGCTTCGGACCATCCTTTACTTCTTGCTCTTGCACCATTAATTGTTGCAAAGCCTGACTTTGTTCTGCGATTTGCTTTTTATATTCGTCAATTGTTTTAGACATGTCTTGACGCTCCTTTTCAAAAGTTGCGACTAATTGCTCTACTTCTTGCTCGGATGGACCTCCCATAGATTTAGAAGCTTCTAGCTGCTGCTTTAGTGTGTCATTTTCTTTTTGTAATTCCTCCGTAGACTCATATTGATCATATAGTTTTCTTCTTGTTTGCTTAAGTCGATCTAGGCTTTTCGACAAATCACCTCGAAGTTTCTTTATTAAACGATGAGATTTAATTAGCTTACTATTCAGATCATCCATCTTTACTTGCTCTTCCGGAGATAGCTGCTCCTGCGTTGCTCGCTTGATCTCAGATAGCTGCTGCTCTAAATGGACTTGTAAGGTAGCCAAATCCTGTATGGTGTGTTGATTGTCTTCGACAAACTTCATCGCTTTATCAATTGCGTCGCGACAATGCTGAAGTAAATACTGCTGATCTGGGTTTGACGTCCCGGCTCCACCGGTTTGCTTTGCAAACAGCCTAAACTCTCGCAGAATTAACAACAGAATATAAAACCAAAAAGCTAATATCAGTAGTCCGATATTCACCGCCATATAGATAAATACATCGACTGGTAATTTGCCTAAAAACATATTATGCACTCGTTAATTTCTTACTTTCATTTTAGTATTGGTTAAAAATCATGCCTATAATAAATCTATATTTTTCAATAAAGTGGTAATGTGTGAAGATATTGCTCGTGGATGACAGTGCAGCAACACTTGAAATTATTCGTCGCGGCTTAGTCCGCTTCAGATATCGTAAACTGTTGATAAAAAAAGCACAAAGTGCAAAAGAGGCACTAAAAATTATTGGTTCTTGGCATCCAGATATCGTACTGACTGATTGGCACATGCCTGATATTTCAGGACTCGCTCTGGTTAAAGCCATAAAGCAAAAGCAACTTGATGTTACTATGGCCATGGTGACGACGGTTGATGATCGGGAGCAAATAAAGCTTGCGCTAGATCATGGAGCGGAGTTTGTATTATCTAAACCATTTGCTGATGACGATCTTCATACCAAAATTATGCCTTTGGTAGTTGCCGCCGAAGAGAACGCTAAAACTCGACAAATTCACACCATCCACAAAGGCGTCCCTTTGCCTCAGGTCGGACAGTTAGAAAAGTTAATGATCAAACACATAGACACGGAACTTAGGCTCTATCAAACCCACCAAATGGAATATAACCCGGACAACCTCCCTTGCGTCATGGTCGCGTATGAGGATCCAAGCAGCCAAAAAGTGCGAGCAATTGGCATATTTGATGTTTATGCAGTGTGTGTGTTAGCTGCTTCGAAGGGAGAGTTGACCGAGCAAGCAGGTTATGAAGCAATACATCAAAACTTAATAACAGAGCAGATGCTAAGTGCCTGCCACTCAGCATTAAACTCTACTTCTTATGCCTTCCTTGATGGAATAACAAGAAGAAGCCTGAGAGTAAAGTCATTGCAGCTAATCACAAAGCCGCTGAATAAAGTAAAGCGGCTTTATAAATCGGCGGCCAATATGCGAATTGATTTATGCTGCCAACGTCCAAATATGGCACAGGGCAATATCTTACTGGTCGGATTCCTAAGCTAAGGCTTTTAACAATACACCGGGATCGCTAATGCCAGCTTCTTTCATTGCTTCTTGAATATTTTTGGTCAACTCTATGACTTGACTTTGCATACGTAAAATATATTCAAGCTTCTGAGTAATTAGCTCAGCTTTCATTTCATCAGCGTATTGATCACTTGCTTTTAGCTCTTCGAGTAACTTTTGCTCTTCCTTTATTTTTTCTCTTAACTCTTTAAGCTTTTCGACCATTTGCTGAATATGTGGAGGTAATGCAGCTTCCTCTTGTTCCTCTCTGACTTCTTCCCCAGACAGTTTAGACAGATCTTCTTCCGATAGTCTAAGTGGTTTTAACTCTTCCACCTTTTCAGCTTTTGTTTCCTGCTCTTTGTGACTAGTGACTAGTTGAGTTGGAGAATGAATTAAAAAGTTAACGTTCATTAATTTTGACCAATATGACTTCCTTTGACCAACATATCGGTAATTTATCGAAGATCTTTAAAAAAATTGTGCGGCTTCCTTGCCGCTACAAGTGCTTGGGAATGGAATCACTCAGCTAACTGAGTTTGAAATACTTCTGCTTTAAAATCTGTTTGCAATTATTCAACGCTCTGTTTAGTGCTTGCAAAAGCGTTTTACCTTTTGTTTTAACTCTCAAAGTTGGTAAGCCAGGCAATTGCAACTCTACCTGACATTGAGCCAGCTTGCCTTTTCGCCTGTCGGCTAGCTTTTCGACTCGCACATTTATTTTGCGGATATTAGTTGCATAACAGCTTAATGCACTATTTACTGCTTTTGAAAAAGCAACCTTACTTGCCACCGTTATAGGTTCATGCACACCAACAAGATTCAATTTCATTGTTACCTCAATCTATCGCAACACGCTTTGCGAATTTGGAAACTTCAAATAACTGAAAGCTCAGCTTAGTCTAAACAGTCAGCCAACTAATACTTGCGCTGTAAGTCTAAATCTACTAATGTTCAAAAAAAGATAAAAGCTGATTATATCTAACTAACTATAAGTTTTTTACGAACCATATGAACATAAACTTTAATCACCTGTATTATTTTTGGCAAGTTAGTAATGAAGGTAGTATTGCAGGTGCGAGTAAAATACTGCATCTGACTCCTCAAACCATTAGTGCTCAGTTGTCTAGTCTTGAGGAAAGACTAGGAAAGCCTCTATTTGTAAGAGAAGGAAGAGGACTCAGATTAACTGACTTCGGCATTTTGACTAAGCAGTATGCGGACGATATGTTTTCGATAGCCAAAGAATGGCTAGAAACAACACAAGATGGGTCCTCAGCCATACACCGCACACTGAAGGTTGGTATTTCCGATGCCATTCCCAAATCATTGGTGTCTAAATGGCTCGCGCCGTTAATCGAAAACGAACAGATCGCTAATCTACATTGCATTGACGGGCAACAATCGGAGCTACTAGCTCAAATGGCCATGCATAAACTCGATATTGTTCTTGCTGATAAGCCACTAGACAGTAACTTACCGTTTAAGGTGTTCTGCCATGAGATTGGCAAAAGTCAAATTGGCTTCTATGGTTCAGCTTCAAGTGCTCTACGCCTTCGCCCAGCTTATCCACATTCTTTGCAGGACGAACCTATTATTCTTCCAGCAAAAAATAGCCCAGTTAACAATTCCATTCAGTTTTGGTTTCAGGAACAGGGTATTGAAGTTAAGGTTGCAGGTCATGTTGACGACAGTGCTTTAATGAAGGCTTTGGGACAGCAAGAGTTTGGTATTTTCCCTGCACCTTTATCAATAAAATCAGAACTACATCGCCATTACGATGTAAGCCTAATTGGCGTTATTGAAGGCACTTACCAAAACTACTACGCTTTTACGCCCGATAGGCTTATTAAGGATTCAATATTTAGTGAATTTGTAAATTTTGCCAAAGGCGTTCGCTAACGGATAGCTCAATTAGCACTGGCCTGTAATAATGATGACAAGTTTTGCTTATATCGTCTTGATAAATGCAAAGAGTCTCCATTTTCGAGAATAACATCATAGTCACCGTTATCTCTTGTTTTGAGTTCGCTAATTGCGTTCAAATTAACTAACGATGATTTATGGATCCTAGAAAAGCCAAACGTCTTTAAACTTTTCTCCATCGAAGACATGGTATCCCTGTGCAAAATGGAACGCTCTCGATTAATCATATGAAGTTCTACATAATTACCAGCACCACCAACCCATGCCAAGTCTTCGACCTTTATCACATGTATATGCCCTGAGTCTTTAACAATCAAACGTTGCTCTGGTATGTAATTGGATTGTGATTCTGTTTGATCTTTCTCATTAGCCATCATATATGTTGCATAAACAAGATTCGCCAGTAGTGTATCTCTTCTCTCTAACTCTTTAAAACTCAAGTTTGTTTGGTCTGTAGTATCTATATTCTTACTGATTTTGATCATCGACACCGCAGATAGCTTTGATGTTAAAAAGAGTGACTTCTCCAGCTCGGCCAATTCTGAATCTATTAACAAACAGTCTATTCCCCCACGCTCTATAGTTTCTAAAATATCAACAATTGTTTCATAGTAAACAAACCGGGGACAAATAAGTGACTCTTTTAGCTTTGTACTTATTTCAGCCCCAAAGCTCACAGCGCTTGAAGGGGTAAGGATTGTAACGTTTTTCATTTATCACCTTGAACACAACTATAAGGTATTTAGAGATACTAATACCTTGTTCTTCATTTCACAATAGTTAACATATTATTGTTATAGATTGTCACAATGTAATGTGCAAATTAATTTTGATCTTTTTTTTCTCTCCTTTCGTCACTCATTTCTATCTTCTTGTGTATCTCGCCTAGCTTATTCTTAACTTCCGTCATAGCCTCGCAGTGATACTAATAAGCCTTTGTGATGAAAAATTATGTTCATCATCAAAGGTATCCAAATAAAATGTACCAATCAGGGGATATCATGAAACAATTTAAGCGTTCTAAGTTAAGTATGCTTATCACTTCTGCATGCCTAATCGGCGGAAGTATAGGACTACAAGCATCAGCTGAAGAAACCACAGACGGGGCTACTGAAGAAGTAGAAAGAATTTCTATTACAGGTTCTCGTATCCAGCGTGTGGCTTTAACGGCTAAAACACCAGTTATTGAACTAGATGGCGCAGAATTTGCGATGTCTGGTAATTTAAACGTTGAGCAGAAACTCGCAGAGCTTCCATTAACAGTGCCTTCTTTTGGCCCTAGTTCAAACAACCCAGGTGATGGTACAGCGCGTGTTGACTTACGTGGTTTGGGAAATGAGCGTACTCTTGTACTTGTAAACGGCCGTCGTTGGGTACCAGCAACGCAAACAGGTGTTGTCGACCTTAACACAATTCCAGCTTCGCTTATCGAAGGTGTAGATATTATCACTGGTGGTGCAGGTGCGGTATACGGTTCAGATGCATTAGCGGGTGTTGTAAACTTCCGTCTGAAAGATGACTTTGAAGGTGCAGAAATTTCAGCACTATATGATATCACCGAAGAAGGTGATGGTGAGAAGTTCAACACCGATCTTACTCTGGGCGGTAACTTTGCAGATGATAAAGGTAACGCTACGGTGTATATAGGTTATGCTAAGCGCGAGTCCATCTTCCAAGGCGATAGGGACTTTACGAGCGTAACATTAACTGAAGGCGAAAATAGCCTAGTCCCAGGTGGTTCTTCTGGTATACCAGGCACTCGTGTTTTTGCTGGCCCAACACTGCCTAACGGCACTACATTAGGTCGTTTTGGTCCTAATGGTGAAGGCCTACCTTACACATCAGCAGATGCATTTAACTATGCGCCGGATAACTACCTTCAATTGCCACAAGAGCGATTAACACTTAACTCCTTTGCACATTATTACATTAATGATGATACCCGCTTATATAGCGAGTTATCATTCATTCGCAATGAAGTACCACAGCAATTGGCTCCAACTCCTGCGTTTGTGGGCAATTTAGAAGTGAACCCTAATAGCCCATTCTTTGGTGCTGATGTTCAAGCAGCAATGAATGCGTTAGTACCTGAACTTGACGCTGATGGTGAGCCAACAGGTAATATGATCAGCGCACTTAACGCTGACGGCAATTATGTTTTACCATTCATCGGTCGCCGTATGGTTGAAAATGGCCCTCGCCAAGTAGTCGACACTCGAAACGCTATGCGATTACTGGTAGGGGTTGATGGTTTTATTGGTGATTGGGCATACAATGCTTACTACAGCCGTTCAGAGCTAGATCGCTCAAACCTACTAAATAACGATGTTTCTGAAACACGTTTCAGACAAGCAATCTTGGTTAACGACGATGGCACTGCATGTCAGGATACCTCTGGTGGTTGTGCTCCACTAAACATTTTTGGTGAAGGTAATATTTCACAAGCAGCTATCGACTTTATTAACGTTGGTGCATCGAACGTAACGAATATCAAACAAGAGATTTTCCACATTGATTTTGCTGGAGAACTGCCGTTTACTGTTCCTTCTGCTGATATGCCAGTAGGCTTTGTAATCGGTTACGAAAGCCGCTTCGATGACTCAAGCTTCCGCCCTGACGAGTTCTTAGCATCTGGTGATGTACTTGGCTTTAACGCTGGTGAACCAACTGTTGGTAGTTACAGTGTTGATGAAATCTTCACGGAAATCGACATTCCATTAGTGACAGATGCGGCATTTGCAGAAGATATCACGTTATGGTTCGCGGGTCGTCTGTCTGACTACTCAAACATTGGTAACGCTTCTTCTTTCGCAACGACAGTCAACTGGAAAGTGAACGAGTATGTATCGTTCCGTGCTGGTTATCAAGAATCAGTGCGTGCGCCTAATATTTCAGAGCTATTCCAAGGTGCAGCAAATGGCTTCCCAAGCGCAACCGATCCATGTAGTGTGGCTGGTTTTGTAGAAGGTCAAACGGATCGAGCTTTATGTGAAGCGCATGGTGTTGCAGCTTCTCAGGTTGGTGTATTTGAGCAAGCGAATGCTCAAATAGAAGGTAGTTTTGGCGGTAATCCAGACCTGAAAGAAGAAACCTCTGAAGCAATAACGCTTGGTCTTGTTATCACACCAACTGAAAACTTCGACGTTACAATTGATTATTTCGACATTCAAATTGATGATGCTATCGATGTATTAGGTGGTGGTGTAAATAATATTCTTGATATTTGTTATAACCAATTAAAAGATCCTAACTCTGAGTTTTGTCAAGCGATCACCCGCCGTCCGGACGGTAACGTAGACCTTGTAACTGCACTTAATGCAAACATTGCGGAATTAGGTACTAAAGGTTATGACATCAATTTCAACTGGACGACCGAACTTGGCTTTGGTATCGGCGGAAATGGTTCGACACTGAATATTAGTTCAAAGAACACTATTTTAGATGAGTACTTTGAAACACCGAGCGTTGGCTTTACTGAGACTAATTATTGTGAAGGTAAGTTTGGTAATACCTGTGGAACACCTCGCCCAGAATTCCAAAGTAACAACCGCTTTACATGGACTTCAGGTGATTTGACACTTTCAGCGCTAGTTCGCTATATGAGTGAAGTGGATGATGACACTGGAGAAAACGAAATCGCTCCGATTTCTAAAGCTGAGTGGTATCTTGATCTAAGCGCTAGCTATCACTTTACTGACCACGTTGAAGCAACGTTTGGTATTAAGAATGTGTTAGATACTGAACCAACACCGCTAGGTGATGCTCAACAACAAGCTAATACGTTCCCAGAACTATACGACGTAATTGGTCCTCGCTACTTTGTAAGTGCTGTTTATACCTTCTAATCAGCTGATTCTAAATTAATAGGGAGCCTCGGCTCCCTTTTTTGTTTTTTTGATGACAATACGTAAGGTCATAACCTAAAAGAGTCAACCATAACTCCTCGAACTGAAGCATAGCTAAAACCCTGCTAGCGTTGAACTAACAACCAAGCATTTTGGTTGTTAAATAGAACTATCAATAGATGGGGAAAGGCTAAGAGTGTGAGAAAATAACAATAACTCTACTCGCTGTTTTATATAGTTTGACTAAGATTAAGAAAGATAAATACCGCAGACAGGGCCTGATTATAAAATCAACAGCTCTGCTTTTACCTGTAAACGTTTAAGTAAAATAACAATATGAAGCAAACGCATGAAATAAACGACGCTATTCAAAGTGCTTTCAGGCTTATCCAACAAAAACGGGAACAAAGTGCCTTAGAGTTACTTCAACCTTTTACTCATGTACAGCACCCAGACTTACAATATTTAACTGGCATTTGCCATAAAGCCCTAAATAATTGGTCGAGTGCAATAACAGCTTTACAACAAGCAAACAACCTTGCACCACGAGTAGAAATACAAAGTCACTTAGCAAAGTGTTACTGGCAATTAGGGGATTTTAAGCAAGCTGAGGATCTCTATTTAGCAATCTTGGAAGTAGAGCCTCAACATATTGAAGTATTTAAAAATTTAGCGCTGTTGCATCTTGAACAGAATCACTTTGAATCCGCTGCATCATGGTCATCGAAAGGACATACTAAAGATAGTTCAGGCCAATTTACTAAGCTTCTTGGAGACATCGAAAAAGCCCAAGGCCACCTAGACAAAGCCATTGAACTTTACTTATCAGTCCCCAAGCACTCACCAATTGCATATAGAGCAGTCCATAATTTAGGGGTTTGTTATAAGTTACAAGCTAAATTTGATCAAGCAATTCAATGCTTTCATTTAGTTCATAGGCAAAGCCCTGAACAATATGAACCTTTGTATAACCTTGGTGACTGTTTTTTTGCAAAAGGTCAGTTTGAACAAGCCCAAGAGGCTTATCAACTTGCATTAAAGCGAGCGCCATATAACACCACAATTCACCAAAGCCTTAATGAACTCTACTGGCAAAATGGCCAACAACAGCGCTTCGCCAAAAGCCTTTTATCTGCTTTAGAAACTGCAAATAACAAACTACCATTAATTGAGTGCCTTGCTGAGCTATACTGGAATACGGGTCAATACGAGGCGTGCAAACAATGTATTTTACAGTCTAATTATGCGGATTCATCCGCCGTTATGTTGACTTTACAAGGTCGCCTAGCAGCAACTAAAAGTGATTTTGACATAGCCTTTGAGTATCTAGACAAAGCAAATAAGATTGTTGCGGAGCAAGATAGAATGTGTGAACAAGCAAAGTTTGCCATTCAACTTGGTAAGTTTGACAACGCAAGTGCACTACTTGAGAAAGTGCTACACACTAACCCCAACTCACAACTTGCGCTGGCTTGGTTAAGCGTGGTTTATCAAGCTACCGATGAAAAAAAGCATCGTGAATTGTGCAACCCTGAGTTTATTCTTACAACCGAGTTACAAACGCCTGATGGCTACACAAACCGCGAAGAGTTCATCTCAGAGCTAGAGTCTTGCTTACTCACACTGCACCAAGGTAAGCAGGCGCCTAGCGAACAGACTTTGGTTAACGGCTCTCAAGTTTCTGGCGGCTTGTTAAACCGGGACATAGAGATAATCACTAAAACCAAAGCTCAATTACTTCATGATATTGAGCAATCTCTCAAACAGTTGAACGCCACCCCTGAACACCCTTTTCTTGCACACTTAAATACACAGCGACAAATAACTGGCTCCTGGTCTGTAAAATTAACCGAACAAGGTTTTCATGTGAGCCATATTCATCCCGCTGGTTGGATAAGTGTGGTGCTCTACATTAATACACCAGAAGACGACACGGAAAACGGCGTTATCGAATTCGGCAGACCTCCTCTAGCCCCGCCTTACGATTTTCAACCATTTAGAACCGTAAAACCCAAACGCGGCCAAATCGTTATCTTTCCATCCTACTTTTGGCATGGTACTCAGCCATTTACGGCGACAGAAAATAGCTACAGAATGACATTACCACTTGATATCGGCATTGTAAAAAATGAATCAGAGGCGAGAGCACAATGACAAAAGAAGAAAAACAGCCACTAAATATTGACGCTCTAATACAGCCAATTCTCCACTCAGAGCCTAAAAGTAACTGGCCAATACTATTATCCAATCTACGACTCACCCACCCTGATAACGCCGAACTCAGCTACCGCATCGCGGTGATTTTAGAACAAATAGGTGCTTTTTTAGCGAGCGAACAAGCCTATATCCACTGCTTGAAGCTAGCACCCAACAACTATTTGATTTACCTTTATCTTGGTCATTTGCTCGAAAATACAGGTAACGAGGAAATCGCGTTAGTTTGCTACGCGCTTTGTGAAATGTTGACTGGCAATTTTAAACAGCTCCAGCTTGCAAGCACAACAGCTTCACAAACACTTGAACGCTTTCAACAAGCTTGGCGATGTATGGAGCGAAATTTAGCCAACGCAAAAAATATCGAAACAGCACGCTGGGTTCAATATAGTAGCAAACCTTTTAAAACAGCTCAGGCTCCCCACCTTTTTTATGTGTCAGAGCTCAACGCAATGCCAATATGGCAAGCTGAGACACTTGACTGGGTGCAAGCGTTTAAAGCTGCTATTCCTGAGATCATTAATGAGTTCTATCACAATTTTGATTCTGCAGCTTCACACTTAGCTCCTTATTTGTCGGGCAAGGAATATGAAACTGCATTCCCCACTCTTGCTAATAATGATAGGTGGCAGGCTCTTTCCTTATTTAAAGAAGGGCTTGAAGATACATCTGTTACTACACACTTCCCCGTTTTAATAAATGCCTTAAAAAGCGTGCCATGCTATGGGTTAACTGACGCACCTTATGAGGTCTTTTTCTCCAAACTCGCCAAAGGCCAAACGATCCCCCCTCATTACGGCTTATCAAACCACAGCCTTACCGTACATTTAGCGATAGATATTCCCCCAAATTGTTACTTGGAGGTCAACGGAGAACGAACGCTATGGCAAGAAAACGAATTAACTGTTTTCGATGATTCATATTTGCATATGGCGCATAACGGCGGAGATAGGGACAGAGTTGTGCTTATTTTTTCAATTTGGCATCCAAATTTGACTTTATCTCATCGTCAGGCAATCCAATCAGAATTTAAATATAGGCAAGAATGGATTAACAGTTTACGAGAAAAACTCATTAAATATACAAACCGATCACAGAATTCATAAATGTTATCACCATTACCACTCAACTTGCCACAAATAGGTTGTTAGTTTGTAAATAACCCGTAATCTAAAATCTGACCTTAACATTGAGGTCTCCCTGGATAATTTCGGGGGGTGACCCCCGTTTTTTTCTCCTTATCTAGCCACTTTATAAACCCCAGTGCTAGAATCAACACTCGTTTATCAAATTGTAACAATCTATCCTATGCAAAAGCCCATCATCACTATTCGTTATTGCGTGTTATGCCAGTGGATGCTGAGAGCCTCATGGCTTGCACAAGAGTTGCTTTCAACTTTCTCCGATGACCTACAACAAGTTGCACTTGCACCAGCCAGTAAAGGTGTATTCGAAATCTACTACAATGATACGTTAATTTGGTGCCGCAAAGCTGATGATGGTTTCCCTGAAGCCAAAGTGCTAAAAAGAAGAGTAAGAGACTTATTAGATCCTGAGCGTGATTTAGGTCATGTAGATAAATAACCAGCAGACAGCGATCGAGACAGCTTAATTCCGAGAGTAAAGGCAAGGGCAAAAACATCTGGAATATTGTGAACTGATCCACTGGCCCGAATGGAAATCTGGAATCACCACTGTCTTGAAGCCCGCTGAGGTGAGTGCATGGATGCGTGAAGGATGCTGCTTCACGGACGAATTACAGCACATGATTCAGAACTGAATAGCTCAGGTTTAGCCCCGTGCGTACGGGGGCGAAGTAGGACCGACAAAAATATCTGGAATATTTTTGAACAGCTCTGCTGACCCGAAGGGCGAAAGACAGGAAGTCTGGAGTCATCACCGTTTCGCAGCCTGCTGAGGTGAGCGCATGGATGCGTGAAGGATGCTGCTTCATGGACGAATTACAGCACATGATTCAGACGTGAATAACTCAGGTTTAGCCCCGTGCGTACGGGGAACACTAAGGTTCGGTAGGCAATTTAAACGTAAGATACGGTTTAGCCCCGTGCGTACGGGGAACACAGCCTAATTAAATATAACTGTCAATATTATTTCGGTTTAGCCCCGTGCATACGGGGAACACATGCGAAATTTAACAATGGCGCTGGTATGCGCCGGTTTAGCCCCGTGCATACGGGGAACACTATGTACTCACGTCGTTCGTGTGGTGGGGCATCGGTTTAGCCCCGTGCATACGGGGAACACCCGCCGCCAGTTCCTGCCAAATAACATACATGCGGTTTAGCCCCGTGCGTACGGGGAACACTTTAGTGGGTAGCCGTAGGAGCTGTCAGGTATCGGTTTAGCCCCGTGCGTACGGGGAACACTTCCCCAGTTAACGAAATTTCAGGCAACGAGTCGGTTTAGCCCCGTGCATACGGGGAACACGCGCGGTTTTAAAATAAAGCGGCTTCGGTGGTCGGTTTAGCCCCGTGCATACGGGGAACACTTCATTTAAAAGGTTAGGTATAATCACTTAACCGGTTTAGCCCCGTGCATACGGGGAACACTTTCAATATCAATAAAAATCATTGCGCTAATCCGGTTTAGCCCCGTGCATACGGGGAACACATTGGTGCCAGCCTGGGAGAGCCCGAAACTTTCGGTTTAGCCCCGTGCATACGGGGAACACATCTATTGCTGGATTAATTAAACAAATTTTTTCGGTTTAGCCCCGTGCATACGGGGAACACTCTTTAATATCTGATGCAGAAATGTGCAGTAACGGTTTAGCCCCGTGCATACGGGGAACACAAAACGTGTTTCAGGTCGATGGTTTCGCCGCCCGGTTTAGCCCCGTGCATACGGGGAACACATGCCGCGCAAGGAGCTGCTGGAGATGTTTGGCGGTTTAGCCCCGTGCATACGGGGAACACGCAACAACGAGTCAGGTGTCATCAATGGCAAATCGGTTTAGCCCCGTGCATACGGGGAACACCCCTTGTACTGGTCCTGACTGTCCAACGGTGCCGGTTTAGCCCCGTGCATACGGGGAACACTTAAAATCAAGCTCAGGGGTTATAATCTCAAGCGGTTTAGCCCCGTGCATACGGGGAACACCTCATCTTGTATTTGAGTAAACTCTTTTTCATCGGTTTAGCCCCGTGCATACGGGGAACACAATTAGCCTATACGGTGAAACCATAGATATCTCGGTTTAGCCCCGTGCATACGGGGAACACCTCAGGTTCAACTCCTCCTAGTCCACAATACCCGGTTTAGCCCCGTGCATACGGGGAACACCGCTGTCATACTACATCTACGAGTTTTTATAGCGGTTTAGCCCCGTGCATACGGGGAACACTCTAATCCAGAGTCCAATGATTGTTCGAGATCCGGTTTAGCCCCGTGCATACGGGGAACACAAGCGATATTGACTACAAGACGATCACAATTACGGTTTAGCCCCGTGCATACGGGGAACACATAAGTCGGCTCTAACAGACTCCAATATAGACCGGTTTAGCCCCGTGCATACGGGGAACACTCACCATCCGTAAATGAAAATGACAAAAAGCACGGTTTAGCCCCGTGCATACGGGGAACACTCTAAAAATATCTCATTGTTTCTATTGGCAAAAATCACCATTGCAATGTTCACCAAAAATATTGGGTACAAATTCTACGTATGTTTACTCGGCTCAATTGTTAAAGAACGGGGGTTTCTCTTCAAATAATGTATAGCCAACAAACCAATAAACTTCCCTATACTTACTCAGCAAAATCGATGAGTTCTTGCCCTGTTAGGCGATAAATAATCCATTCGTTTTGTGCTTTAGCACCGATGCTTTCATAAAAGTCAATTGATGGCTTGTTCCAGTCAAGTACCACCCACTCAAAACGCCCACAGTCCTTTTGTAGTGCGAGTCTTGCGAGGTATTTCATGATCCCTTTACCTGCGCCAACACCGCGTTTGTCTTGTGATACGTATAGGTCTTCAAGATACAGCCCATGCTTGCCAAGCCAAGTAGAATAATTAAAGAAATACACTGCGAATCCGATTGCTTCACCATCTAATTCACAAATAACGCTGTGTGCTCTGGCTTCTTTACCAAACAATTTCTGTTCTATTTCTTCTACGGTATTGAGCACGGCATCCGGCTCTTTCTCATAAATTGCAAGTTCGTTGATAAAGTGCAGTATCGTTGCAGCATCAGCCACTTCTGCAGGGCGAATTGAAAGGCTCATAATGGCTCCTAGTTGAAGGTTTTAGCCAGCTTAGCAAATTGTAAAGGGGGATGACAGCACCTTTCAGGCAGCAGTAAAGTGAACAAACACTCCAGCTCGTTCGTATATAAGGCTAACAGTTTTTTATACAGGAAGAGGTTAATATGCAAAGGACCATCTTTGCCTTTTTGGTGTTGTTTTTCAGCACTCAGGGTTTCGCAAGTACCAGTGATGTTGTAAATCAATTTATAGAAAACCCTCAACAGGTCGGCAAAACAAGTCGAATGACCTACCTGTTTTGGGATGTTTATGACGCCAGCCTTTATGCTCCACAAGGGGTGTACTCTAAAGAACAGCCTTTTGTATTGGCATTACATTATCTACGCGCGCTTGATGGCAAAGAGATAGCAAAACGCTCGTTAAAAGAGATGCAAAAGCAAGGGTTCAGTAATTCAAGCCTAGGTGAGCAATGGCTAACAAAAATGGTGAAAATATTTCCCGACGTTTCTGAAGGTACCGTGCTATATGGTTTAAGAACACTTGACGGTTATACCCAGTTTTATGAAGGTGACAAGCTCATTGGTGAAGTGAAAGACTCGGAATTTACTACACGATTTTTCGACATTTGGCTTAGTGAGAAAACCTCCGAGCCGACAATGCGATCCGAGCTTTTGGGCCTAATACGATGATCACTAATGGTCTTTTTCTCAATTTTAAGTTCGCTATTTTGTTCAGCGAGACATACCGGCAGCAACAGCACTCGAACACTTTTCAAATCTAAGGAGAAACAATGCGTACTATCTTGATGTTACTCACCCTATTTTTATTATCTGCTTGTAGTTCCGGCATTGATGGTAATAAATACTCTACGCTCAGACCACAGTTCGATCCATACGAGTTTTTTGTTGGTGACATAAAAGCATGGGGGATAGTCCAAGACAGAGATGGTAACTTAGTCCAACAATTTACTGTCGATATTAAAGGCTCAATCAACGACCAGTCTGAGCTTGTTTTAGATGAGACCTTCAACTATTTGCTCGGTGACGGCGTGAAAACACGAATTTGGACTATTACAAAAGCAGCTAACAATCAGTATTCTGGCCGCGCCGACGATATTCTCGATTCAGCATCGGGTGAAACCTTCGGTAATGCAATGAATTGGCAGTATAGAATGGACTTACCCGTTGATGATACCAGCTATGAAGTACACTTTGATGATTGGATGTGGTCTTTTGATCAAACCACTCTAATCAACCGCTCTTATATCGAAAAGTTCGGCATTGTAATGGCTGAAGTCACAATCTTTATGCAAAGACAATAGCAACGAGCCTAAGTCAACATCCGCTTACCCTTCTAACCCGTGTGTTTGTCTACAATTTGTAGACAAACATGACGGCTCTACTACAATCAATAGCCATTACAGTGGTGCAGAACAGTAATTGTATACTGAGAGCACAAAGTAAAAGTATTATATAGATAAGTGTTATTACTGAGTAAAACGCAAGAAAAAACACCTGCGCTGCTGCTCAAATAACTTATAGGGATCCCAGTAATGATTAAAAAGATACTAGCAGGAGCAATTGCCCTTGCACTTGTCGGCTGCGTAAATACAGAAAACGAACAATCGAATAATGTAGCCTCAATGCAATCCGTAAAATATCCAACAACTAAGATGGGCAAAGTTGTTGACAGTTACTTTGGTACACAAGTGGCAGATCCATACCGCTGGTTAGAAGATGATAAAAGTTCAGAAACCGCAGCTTGGGTAAAAGCACAAAACGAAGCAACACAAGCATATTTATCGCAAATTCCGTATCGTAAAGATATCGAAAAACGCCTCACTGAATTACTTGATTACGAGCGTGTTTCTCAACCATTTAAGCACGGTAACTATACCTATTTCTACAAAAATGATGGGCTGCAAAACCAAAGTGTTTTGTACCGCCAAAAAGAAGGTGGTGAGACTGAGGTATTTTTAGATCCAAACACCATGAGTGACGATGGCACAACATCGCTTGCAGGTTTAAGTTTTAGTAAAGATGCTTCATTAGTCGCTTATCAAATTTCCGAAGGTGGCAGTGACTGGCGTAAAGTAATTGTACTAAACACTGAAACTAAGGAGCAGGTCGGTGAAACTCTAGTCGACGTGAAGTTTAGCGGTATCTCATGGTTTGGTAATGAAGGCTTTTACTACTCAAGTTATGATAAGCCTAAAGGCAGCGAACTTTCTGCAAAAACTGACCAACATAAGGTGTATTACCACAAGATTGGAACACCCCAGGCTCAAGACAAAGTCATTTTTGGTGCTACTGACGCGCAAAAGCACCGCTACATTTATGGTGGTGTGACAGACGACAAAAAGTACTTAGTGATCTCTGCTGCAGTGTCGACATCAGGTAACAAACTATTTATTCGTGATTTGAGCAAACCCAATAGTGAATGGGTAACGATTTTAGATCATACCAACTCTGATACCAGCGTTATCCACAGTGAAGGCGATACATTGTTCTTGAGCACGAATTTAGATGCGCCGAATCGCCGTATCGTTAAAGTCAATGCAAAGCAACCACAACCAGAAAATTGGCAAGATGTGATCCCGGAAACCGACAATGTGCTTTCAGTATCAACTGGCTCTGGCTACCTATTTGCAACTTACATCAAAGATGCAATTTCATTGGTAAAACAATATGATTTCACAGGTAAACTGATCCGTGATATCACCCTTCCAGGAGTAGGTACAGCGAGTGGCTTTAGTGGTGAGGAAGAAGACGAAGTACTCTATTACTCATTCACCAACTACAAAACGCCAAGATCGATTTTTGCTTTCAATGCAAAGTCAGGCACCAGCGAATTATATAGCTCAGATAAAGTAGACTTTGATTCAGATGCTTACGTGTCTAAGCAAGTTTTTTACACCTCAAAAGATGGCACCCGCGTACCGATGATCATCACCCATAAAAAAGGGCTGAAGTTAGATGGTAATAACCCAACGCTACTATACGGTTACGGTGGATTTAATGTCAGTCTTAAGCCTTACTTTAGCCCGACACGTGCAGCTTGGTTAGAGCTGGGTGGTGTTTATGCCGTAGCAAACTTACGTGGCGGTGGTGAGTATGGTAAAAAGTGGCACAAAGCAGGGACTCAAATGCAGAAGCAAAACGTCTTTGATGACTTTATTGCTGCAGGCGAATATTTAGTATCCGAAAACTATACTTCAAGTGAAAAGCTTGCAATTAACGGCGGTTCAAACGGTGGCTTGTTAGTAGGTGCAACGATGTTGCAACGTCCAGACCTATTCAAAGTTGCAGTGCCAGCGGTTGGGGTACTTGATATGCTGCGTTATCACACCTTTACTGCTGGAGCTGGCTGGGCTTACGACTACGGTACAGCGGAAGACAACAAAGAGATGTTTGAATACCTGAAAGGTTATTCACCTGTGCATAACGTAAAGGCTGGTGTAAATTATCCGGCAACCATGATCACAACAGGTGACCATGACGACCGCGTAGTACCTGCACACTCTTACAAGTTTGCAGCTGAGCTACAAAGCAAACACACAGGTCCAAATCCGACGCTTATTCGTATCGAAACCAATGCCGGGCACGGCGCAGGCACACCAATAAGCAAAACGATTGAACAGTATGCCGATATTTATGGCTTTACGCTTTACAATATGGGAATTAAGTCCCTTTAAGCATAAGCCTAGTTTGAAAAGCCACCTGTACAAGCAGGTGGCTTTACTCAATAAGGACGTATCTATGATCAGTTGCCAACAGTATGATTATATTGAACTAGCGTGCCTAAAACGCCTAAAGGTTACTATTGAGATGAAAGATGGTGACGTTGTGCGTGGCAGGTGCGAAAACACGGCCATAGTCGACAAACAGGAGTGTTTAGTTTTAGAACAAGAAAGCCAAGCTGTCACTGTGATGCTTGCAGAGATTACAAGCATCTCTGCCGATACTGATAATCCCTACTTTACAACATTAAGATTTCAGTGATAACGCCATAAAGACACTTAACGGGTTGTCGCGGTACATCCCAAAGCGCTCACACCGCTCAAACCCCAAGCTCTCATAAAGACTTATCGCACTGGCTTGCTTAGAGCCGGTTTCCAGCCGGATCAGCGGGATCTGCGCTTCACCCGCATAGTGAAGCAAAATTTGCATAATACGTTTAGAAAGCCCTTTACCTCGATAGCTAGGTTTTACGTATAAGCGCTTAATTTCACCGTATAAGGTTTTATCAAACTGCTTTACAATCGCACCACACGCTACAATGCCCTCTTCATTTTGTAAGCCAACGGCATACACGTTAGGTTGGTTAATTTCTTCTATTGATAAAGACTGTGCACTTGCGATTGGATATAAGCTGTTCATTAGCTTATCGATTTCAGAAAACACCGCGACTACTTGTGGGTCATCTGACTTTAACTGAATTAATTGCATACCTGCCTCTGAGAAATAAGGCCAATTTGTCCTGCGCCCATAAACTGAGCAATATTATTACTATTCTGGCCGACGTCAAACTATACCGAGTTAGAAATAATAAGCAAATTATAGAGGTAAGATGATGAGCTGAGTACGTGTGGAAATTTTACGACGGTATTAGTTTAACTTATTAACTATTTGT